>JAJFID010000343.1 GCA_021775325.1 Rhodospirillales bacterium | reverse complement strand
CATAACCGGCGCGAAGAGGAACGCCGGGCACGGGACCGCCGCGAAAAGGACGCCATCATCGATGACGCATGGCCCATGCCGGGCAAGGAACCCGAAGCCTAACCCGGCCCGCTAACCCGGCCCGCTAACGCGGACTCGATTCCTGCCGGATCTTGCGCTCGCGCCAGACGATCAGCAGGCCGCCCGCCATGATGAACAGCACGCCGGGGAACAGCTTGTCGAACGGCGCTTCGTCAAAAAAATACCAGCCCAGTACAAATGCAAACGGGATACCAAAATACTCAAACGGGGCCAGGTTGCTGGGCATGGTCAGACGGTAGGACATGATCATGACCAACACCGCCAATCCGCCAGCCGTGCCCATAGCCACCAGCCAGAACCAGTCCATGAGGCCCTCGACCGGTATATGTCCACCGGACAACAGCATGAACACACCGGTTCCAAATACGGCACCCGTCGTGGAGTAGATGTTGATGGTGACGCTGGGCACTGAGTTATCAATCAGGCGAACACTGACGCTGGTCAGTGCATAACCCAGCGCCGCACCAATGGGCAACAGGGCATACATCGTAAAAATGTCACTGCCCGGCCGCATCACCAGCAGGATGCCGATGAAGCCCACGGCCACGGCCAGCCATTGCCACGGCCCGACCCGGTGGCCCAGGATGGGAATGGACAGAGTGGTGACAAACAAGGGACCGGCAAACGCCAGAGTGGATGCTGTCGCGAACTCGAGCTTGACCAGCGAAGTATAAAAGAAGAATTGTGCCATGGTCACAAACAGCCCGCGTCCCAACGCCAGTTTCCATTGCCTGATCCAGACCGGCCGCCCCAACTGATGCCAGTCCCGTGACAGAAACAGGATCAGGACATTGGGAACAAGACCAAAGATATTGCGAAAGAACGCCAGTTGCTGAACCGGATAACGATCACCCATGTACTTGATGATGGCTCCCTGTACATCAAACAGGAACATGGCCAGCAGGATCAGGAAAACGGCGAGGCCGAACCTGTTAGCCGCAGGTGTAGCGCTCATTCGGGGCGGAACCTGAACCGGAAAGCATCCCCTTCCCGCTCCACATATCCCATGGAGGAATCGGGGAAGTGGGCGGTCAGCACCAGTCGACCGCTCTCGCAGTTGTCGTGCAGAAACGATTGTCTGGTCTGACTTGCCAGCGCCGGGTCCGTATCAAATGCAACCGCCCAGTCCGGGTGGGCACACTGCACCGGAAAATGGATCAGGTCGCCGCACATGACAGCATGCTCGTTGACAGAGGCCAGTCCCACTGCCACATGACCCGGCGTATGGCCCGGTGTGGATTCCAGCCATACATTGTCATCCAACGCGAAATCACCATCCACAAGCTGGGCCTGACCGGCCTCCAGGATGGGCAATACACTTTGCCGGTAAGAAATCCGGTCGTCTTCTCCCGCCATGTCCACGTCGGCCTTCGAGAAAATGTACCGGGCATTGGGAAACGTGGGAACGAACCGGCCATCCACCAACCGTGTGTTCCATCCCACATGGTCCAGATGCAGATGGGTGCAGAATATGTAATTCACCTGTTCCGGCTGTACACCGGCGGCGGCCAGACGCTGTAACCAGATTTGATCCGTTCGCCTGTGCCAGTAAGGATAAGGCTCGGCCTCCTTGTCACACCCCATACAGGTATCGATCAGAATGGTGTGATGCGCGGTACGGACCAGCCAGGACTGCACGGCGATGATGAGCTGACCCGTCTGCGGACACAGAGACCAGGGCTCCAGCCAGTGCCGGTGGGGTTCCATAGCCTCCGGTGTCGCCTGCGGCATGGCGTCCCCGGGTGCCATGAACGGGTGCACCATCTCGACGATGGGATCAATGGTGATATGCCCCAGGTTCATTGCGCCCCCTCACCCCTAGTGAAACTTGCCGGAACTGGCCGGTGTGGCGCTTTGCCGGTGACTGCTCTCGCCGGAATTTGCCGAACTCTCAAGGCTGGGCGGATGGCCGAAAGCATCCTTGAACAATCGGGAAAAATGCGCCGCGTCGGAAAACCCGCATTCCATGGCAACATCAGTCACCGTGTACTTGCCCTGACTCAGCAAATGGCGCGCGAACTCCAAACGCAACGCCCGGTAAAACACCTGGGGCGGTTGCCCCAGTTCCTGTCGAAATACGCGGTCAAGCTGGCGACGCGAAATATTGACGCGGCTGGCAATCTCCTCGATGGAAAGCGGGCTTGCCAGATGTTGCTCCATGAGCAGCGTCGCCCGACGCACCCGGTCATTGGTCGCCGGCACACCCAATGGCGGGTGCGGTTGTGGATCACTGGCGGCGCGGGCATGGTCGGAGCCCAGAATGTGAAGGCTTTTCTGCGCACGGGCTCTGCCAAAATGGCCTTCAATCAGCCACCCCGCCAGATCTGCCGACGCGATACCCCCGGCACACGTGATCCGTCTGCCATCCACCACAAACAACTGGTCTGCAACCGGAATGACGTCGGGTTGCTCGTCGGCCAGCTCACGATAATGAAACCAACTGATGCAGCATCGCCGTCCCGCCATCAATCCAGCCTTTGCCAGTTGCAGCGAGCCAGTACACAGACCAATCAGGGTAACGCCTGCCGCGTCGGCGGCATGCAGAAAGGCGCGTACTTCATCGGTCATGACTTCACCACGATGCAATAATCCACCACACAGAACGATGTAATCATACTGCTCGGGTTTGCTGAGGCCTGATTCCCGCATCATGTGCACACCGCAACTCGCCGTTACACCGACGGGGTCCTGCGTAATAAACTGCCACTGGCAATCCACCGGGCGTGACTGATCGCCCTCATCACCGGCCAGGCGAAGGGCGTCCACAAACGTGGAAAATGCCGTCAGTGTGAAATGCGGCAGCAGAACAAACCCGAACCTGAGTGCCATGGGGTGCTTTCAACTGTCCGTGAAACAATGCGAATTTGATCTTGCGCCAATTGATATGTGGCTGCAAGGAGTTCACAATCGAATTGTTTTCAAATGCGGTCGTTACACAGCGGCAATCAATAACCCCGAAATTAGACACCCAGAACGGAAAGACACCATGAAATCATTATTGTTTGCCATTCTGTTCGGCCTTCTCGCCGGGCCAGCATTGGCCGAAAATACTACTCCATACGCCGGGACAGTCCTCGTTCCCACAAACCAGCCATTTCAAGAATTTGTGGAAAGGCTGCAGGCGTCAATCAAGTCCAATAAAATGGGCATTGTTGCCGAGGCTTGCGCCACATGTGGTGCGGCAAAAATCGGTGTGGTCATTCCCGGCAACAGAGTGATTATGGTGTTTCGCCCGGATTTCGCCGTTCGAATGCTGGAAGCCAGCAGCGCCGCTGGAATCGAAGCACCACTCAGGCTTTATATTACCGAGGGAGTGGATGGTAACGCGACACTGACATACCGGCTTCCGAGCGCGGTGTTTGGCGCTTACCAGGTCCCTGCACTTGATAAAATGGGCGCTGAACTGGATGAAATAGTCGCAAAGATTGTCGCTGATGCCACAGGTTGACGGTTTGATAACCGAAGATGAGATCAGGAAGGAGATCGCCCGGTTGGAAGCCCTTGATCACGAACTGCATTACGCGGATGCGGAATTTGAGCACCAGCAACGACGTTACAGTGAGCAACTTGAACGAAGCGGTACAGACCGGGCGTTTGCCAATGACTCAAAACGCATTGCCAGAAACCGGAAACGGATTGTCGCAGAGAGGGCCGAAATAGCTGAGAAGCTGCTTGCACTCAAATCCCGGCTAACCCAGGCTTGATTAATCCGTGACAAACACGCGATGCATCAGTGACAGT
>JAJFID010000342.1 GCA_021775325.1 Rhodospirillales bacterium | reverse complement strand
CAGGATGCCATCTGGCTCGGCCTCAGCAACGACACCTTTCAGGTGGTATCCTCGGATCATTCGCCCTACCGGTTTGATTCGAGCGGCAAACTGAGTGCCGGAAGCAATGCGCCATTCCCGAAGATCGCCAACGGCGTGCCGGGGATTGAGGTGCGCATGCCGCTGTTGTTCTCGGAAGGTGTGGGCAAGGGGCGGTTGACGCTTAACCAGTTCGTGGCGCTCACGTCCACCAATGCGGCAAAGATTTATGGTCTACATCCGCGCAAGGGCACTATCGCGGTGGGCAGCGACGCGGATCTGGCGATCTGGGACCCCTCATGGCAGCGCACCATTTCCCAGGATATCCTGCACGACAATATGGACTACACGCCGTTTGAAGGCATTCAGGTCACAGGGTGGCCGAGAACGGTCATCAGCCGTGGCCGGGTCGTCATTCAGGATGAAACCTTGCAGGTTGAACGGGGCAGCGGCGCGTTTCTTGACCGGGTTCCGGCAGAGCCGGGCGCAGACAGTCTGCCGGAAACCTCACCGCTTAATCCGGCTCAGTCATTCGGGGCCAATCTGGTGTAACGTGGGTTATATTCTCGTCATCAATCCCAATTCCAATCAGGCCGTCACTGATGGTCTGCGGCATGCGCTCGGGTCATATAATATGGAAATCCGGTGCATGACCCTGCACCAGGGGCCGTACGGGATCGAGACCCAGGATCATATCGACTCGGTTGCTGCGCCCCTGCGCCGGACTGTCGAAGAAGAGTCCGGTGCGGACGCATTTGTAATTGCGTGTTACTCCGACCCCGGCCTGCAGCTTTGCCGCCTGGCAACGGAAAAACCTGTTTTCGGTATTCAGGAGAGCGGTGTGTTAACGGCACTGGCACGTGGTGAAAAATTTGGCGTCATCGCCCTGGGTGATGAGTCCATACGTCGTCACCTGGTCTATCTGGAAAACATGGATGTCACGGACCGACTGGCGGGTGAGCGTGCGGTGGATTTGAGCGTGGCCGAGAGTGCATCCGGCGCAGATACGTTTGATCGCCTGTTGAAGGTTGGAACGACTTTGCGTGATCAGGATGGTGCGGATGTTCTGATTTTAGGGTGTGCCGGCATGGCGAGCCATCGTTCGGGTCTGGAACAATCGCTGAACATGCCGGTCATCGACCCTGTTCAGGCGGCGGTGGAAATGGCGATTGAGGCTCTTGGATAACACTTAAACCCGGAGGAAATATCATGGAGATTGCTGGCAAGAAGGCAATCGTATTCGGTGGAACATCCGGCATTGGTCTTGCCGCCGCGAAACAGTTGGCGGCGCTGGGCGCAGACGTTGTTGCTGCCAGCCGCAACCCGGACAAAACAGGTGATGTGCCAAGTGGCATTACGTTACGCCAATGCGATGTTCTGGACCGCGATGGGCTGAGCCAACTGTTTCAGGACTATGCCCCTTTTGACATCCTGGTCAGTGCCGCCACCGGGGGTGAGCGCGCCATTGGTCCATTTCTTGAAATGGATATGGATGGTTATCAGGCTTCCTTTGCCAAGCTATGGGGTTACGCTAACGTCGTTCGGTACGGGGCGGGACACATGAGCGAGGACGGGACCATAGTACTTGTGAGCGGATCGCCAGCCCGAAAGACTCACCCCGGTTACTCGGCTCTTGGATCTGTTGGCGGCGCTGTCGAGGCGTTGGTTCGTGCCGTCGCCCAGGAGATCGCACCACGTCGCCTGAATGTCGTATCACCGGGGTTTATCGATACGCCCATGTTTGCCCACGAAGGCGCAGAACGCGCTGAATTCCTTCGAAAAGGAACGGTGGATAACATTATCCCCCGTGCGGGAACACCGGACGAGGTTGCGCAAGGGATTGTCTTTATGGTGCAAAATGAATTTGTTACCGGTACCACCATTGATGTGGACGGCGGTTGCCTGTTGCCCTAACTCCAGTCTGGATCAATCGCCTTGATCAGCGCCGCGTGGTCCAGTTCGCCGTGTCCTTCGGTGATCAGGCGATCATAGAGGTCACGGCTGAGGGCTGTCGCGGGCAGGTCCATACCCAGAGCGGCGGCCAGTGACAGGGCCTGATCAAGGTCCTTGCGCTGGGTCGTGCATTTGCCGCCGGGATCAAAGCTGTGATCAACCATGCGTTTGCCATGTAGTTCCAGAATTCGGGAGTCTGCAAAGCCGCCTGCCAAGGCATCGCGGACCCGGGCCGGATCAACCCCGGCTTTGTTTGCCAGCGCCAGAGCCTCGGATACGGCCCCAATCGTCAGGCCCACAATAATCTGGTTCGCCGCCTTGGCAACTTGACCGGCACCCACCTCACCCTCGTGGGTGGTCTGTTTGCCGAGCACGTCAAAGATCGGGCCTGCACGCAGCAGCGAGGCTGTATTGCCGCCAGCCATGATCACCAGTTCACCGCGCTGGGCACCCAGCGTGCCACCGGATACAGGTGCATCAATGTAGGATGCGCCCCTGGCCTCAACCTGTACTGCCAGTTCGCGCGTGGTAAGCGTATCCGTTGTTCCCATATCGATGACAAGCGCGCCGTGTTGAAGATTGCCGAGCAAGCCCCGTTCCTGTGTCATGACCGCCTGGACGGCCGGTGTGTCGCTTAACATGAGGATGACGATATCTGCCTCATCGGCTACCGCTGCGGGGCTGAGTGCAGAGCGCATGCCGTCACGGATCAATTCATCGACAGCCCCCCGAGATCGGTTGTGAACAACCACATCGGCACCAGCCGAAAACAGATTTCGCGCCATGGGTTTGCCCATGAGACCCAGGCCAATGAAGCCGATGGTCAAACCGTGCAGGGAGGAGGGTTGGTCCGTAGTTGTCATGGCGCATGGTTGCCCTCGACAAGCATAACGTCAAGTCATGCATGACGAAGATTTTGGCCTCAAGACGTTACTTTACCACTGCGGTGGATACTGGTTATGTATTGTCTGAATTTCTGGTGAGCGGAGACAAAGGTGCCAACACCCAGACAATTATATACGTTCGGCCAGGGACTGATCGTTGTTAGTTTTGTGTCGTTTCTCGGTGCTGTGATCTGGTGGCACAGGTTTTACTCTCGCCTGCTGCAGGATGACGTCAAGATGGCGAGTGAGTGTTTTTACCAGACAACTCCGGACTGCGCAGCGGGAAACTATGTTGTGTCCATGATCAGCGAAGTACCGGTTTATCGCCCGGAGTTACTGTGGGCGGCCTGCATCGTCATGGTCGCCGGTGTGCTTTTGTTCATTTCCAATCATCAGGAAGCCCGGGAAGAGTCGAAAGAGCAGTAAAGCGTGCCATGAAAATCAATCACCTTCCTGTTGATGACCGTACCAATGGCTGGAGTGCCATACTGCCGCCGCGCAGCGCTAACCCGGCACTGGCCGAAGACGTGAATGCAGATTTCGTGGTTGTCGGTGCCGGATATGCGGGTCTTGCCGCCGCTCGGCGGCTGGCTGAAAACAGGCCGGATCAGAAGATCATTCTGGTGGATGGTGGAGAGGCCGGCGAGAACGCATCGGGCCGGAACTCCGGGTTTGCCATTGATCTGCCGCACAATGTTGGCGGTGATCACGATGAGCTGGATGGATCGCGGCGCTTCATGGATCTGGCCCGCATGGCTATTGATTACAACGAAGCACTGGTCCAGAAGCACGATATACAGTGCGACTGGGGCCGACGTGGTAAATACCATACCGCCGTGACGCCGCGCGGCGCTTTTGAATGCCTGCAACCTTTTGCCAAGGAACTGGAAGCACTGGGCGAGCCCTTTCGCTGGGTCGAAGGCGATGATCTGCAAAACGAGATCGGCTCGCCATGGTTTTCGGCGGCCGTCTATACGCCCGGATGTGTGTTGATGAATCCGGCGGCGCTTTGTCGGGGGCTGGCGGATACCATGCCCGACAACGTAACGCTGTTCGAAAACACGCCGGTTACGAGTGTGGATTATGTCAACGGAATATCACTCGATACACCGGGCGGCAGCATTCGTGCGCCGAAAATGATTCTTACGGTTAACGGTCTGGCGGGTCAGTTTGGTTTTTACAACAATCGTCTGCTCACCATGGCGGCTCACGCCAGCCTCAGTCGTCAGCTTACCTCTGACGAGCGGGCCGCGCTGGGTGGTGTCGACGATTGGGGGATTACCCCGGCCAATGCGTTCGTTTCCATAACCATGCGTTTGACCCGTGATCACCGTATTCTGATCCGCCAGAACATCCACTACGCCCCCAACCGAGACTGTACGGATGCGGATCGTGCCCGGATCAGACAAGACCATCAGCGCATGTTTTTAAAACGCTTTCCCATGCTGCCCAACGTTACCATGGAGCATACCTGGACGGGCTATCTGTGTTTTTCGCGCAATGGATCACCGGGTTTCGGACAAGTCGCCCCAAATGTGTGGTCTGCGGTGTGCCAGAACGCGGTGGGTGTTACCAAAGGTACGGCTTCCGGACTACTTGCGGCCGATCAGGCCACAAATGTGGAAAACCCCTTGAATTCGCATATGGAATCCCTAGGTGTACCAGACCTGCTACCGCCCCAGCCTTTTCTGGGGATTGGCGTTCGCGCCCGGTTGCTGTGGGAAAACTGGGCGAATCGGCATGAGCATTGATCGGCGAGACACTGAACGAAACGAACCTCACAGGCGAAGCCCTGAACGCGAAGCCCTAAGCGAATTTCCAAGTTATTTTGATGAGTTGGGCGGCAGAGCGGTGATCGAACTGGTTCACAAATATCTCTATAAAAAATTGTTTTCACACCCCTGGCTGGGCAAGTTTTTTGAGGGCAAAGACCGCGCCTTTCTGGAATCCCAGCAGACCGAGTTCATGATGGGCGTTCTGGGTGGGGGCAAAATTTACGGTGGCCGTGGCCCGCTGCAGGCCCACAAACACCAGTTTATCACGGAAGAGATTTTTCAGAT
>JAJFID010000341.1 GCA_021775325.1 Rhodospirillales bacterium | reverse complement strand
GGAAAGGCACCGACGATACCCGCCTTGCACTGTTCAATGACCAGTGCCGGATTGGACGCGATGTACATAGGCGCACCGATTGCCGGAATGCGCAGGCGTGATTTCAGATCGTGCAGGATTGTCATTCGGGACTCCAAAAGTACGCGTCCGCAAGGCAGCATGATTTCCGGTGCTGTGTCATGCACTTTTTGCACGTTTTCTGTAACAATTGCCGTTGTATGAGATGACATTTCGAATACCATGGGCGGCACTGGAAACACGTGGAATCCTGACCATGGCTACCTACACAGCGCCCGTTGAAGACCTGATGTTTGTCATGGAGCACGTGATTGATGCAGGTGAAACAGGGATCGAACCCGAAACGCTGGCGCTCATCCTGGACGAAGCGGGGAAGATGGCGGCACAGGTCCATTTACCCGCCAATGCAGTTGGCGATGTTACACCGCCCACGCTGGTTGATGGGCAGGTCAGGATGCCGCCCGGATGGCACGCCATGCATCAGGCAACCGCGGATGGCGGCTGGATCGGTACCAGCCAGAACCCGGATTTTGGCGGACAGGGGCTGCCAGTCCTTGTGAACAGTGCCATTCTGGAAATCTTGTGTGGGGCAAATATGGCATACGGGTTGAGTGTCGCCCTGACGGAAGGCGCTATCGAAACCCTTGAGAACATTGCCAGCGACGATCTGAAACAGCGGTTTATCCCTAACCTTATCTCTGGGGCGTGGTCCGGCACCATGAACCTGACCGAGTCACAGGCGGGCAGCAATCTGGCGGCGGTCAGGACGCGGGCAGTGCCTGATGGCGATCATTACCGGATATCGGGACAGAAGGCTTTCATCTCATTCGGCGATCATGACCTGTGCGACAATATCATTCATCTGGTGGTGGCCCGGATCGACGGCGCACCGGAAGGCGTGAAGGGAATTTCCCTGTTTGTGGTGCCCAAGTATTTGGTTAACGACGATGGAACGCCGGGGCCACGCAACGAGGTGATCCCGATTTCGCTGGAGCACAAGATGGGCCTGCATGGCAGCCCCACCGTCGCACTCAGTTACGGTGACGGACAGGGTGCCGTGGGCTATCTGGTGGGCGAGGAAAATCGTGGGCTGGAGTACATGTTCATCATGATGAACCGGGAACGTCACATGTGTGGGGTTCAGGCCATCGGCGTTGCCGAAATGGCCCTGCAACATGCGACGGCCTATGCCCATGAGCGTGTACAGGGAACGCCGTTCGGTTGCCCCCCCGGCACGCCGATTGTCGGACATCCTGATGTATCACGCATGCTCATGACCATGCGCGCCTATGTGGAGGCGACCCGGGCGCTTGCGTGCCGGTCTGCGGCTATGATTGATGCGGGTGTTGCGAACCCTGAATATCAGGCCGAGAGTGAGTTTCTCACACCCATTGTCAAAGCCTGGTCAACCGATGTGGGATTTGACGTCGCATCCCTTGGTATGCAGGTGTTTGGCGGACTGGGTTACATGGAACCAACAGGTGCCGCGCAGTACCTGCGCGATGTGAGGATTACCAGCATTTACGAAGGCACCAACGGGATACAGGCCAACGACCTCGTTTTTCGCAAGGTCTTGCGTGATGGCGGCACGACTGCGTTTCGCGTGCTTGATCAGATTAAGCAGTTTATGAGCAGCACCGCCTCGGATACGCCTCTAATGTATGAGAGGGGACGTCTGAAACTTGCTGTGGCTGATGCTGAAATGGCGATTAATGCACTGATCAATGCAGATAATCAGGAGCCGCGACGGGCGGCATCCGCTGCCGTGCCCTTCCTGCATCTCATGGGTATCGTCCTGGGTGGGTATTATCTGGTCAGGAGCGCGTCAATTGCGCAACGCATGCTCGATGGCAATACCGGAGCGCCCGAGTTTCTGGAGGCCAAGGCGGCAACCGGCCGGTTTTATGTGGACCATGTACTCTGCCAGTCGGCTGGTCTGGGCCATACCGTGATGGTTAGCACGCAATCGGATGGAATGTCCTAGAGCACTGTCTGTTCACTTGGGTTCACAGAAAATGCCCTAACTTTTTGATTCTGCGCAAAGCCACCGTCACAAATTGACTCAATTTGCCCGGGTTTTGCTCTAGGCGACGGCCACGGCGACCGGTGATTTGTCAATGTTCAGGTCATTCACTTTGGCTGCTTCTTCCAGTATCCATGACCGGAAAGCCGCAATACGAGGCAGTCGGCCTGCCTGATCCGGGTATACCAGATAATAGGCACCAAAGCCGGTAATCTTGATATCAAAGGGAATAACCAGCTTGCCCGTATCCAGTGCCTCGTTGACGCTGGGGCGGCGGGCCATGGAAACACCGATCCCCTCGATGGCGGCTTCTATGGTCTGTGCCCGGTTGTGGAACCTTAAGTTCTGGCGAGGTTTCAGGTCAGTAACCCCCGCAGCTTCAAGCCACTGACTCCACTCCGGATTGGACGCAAGCGTACAGCGGATAATGGCGTGGTTTGCAAGGTCAGAAGGGGTCTTGAGCGGCGGTGCAGATTTCAGATACGCCGGGCTGCATACGGGGAAGACTTCCTCGGACAACAAATGCTCTGCCCGTACGCCAGTCCAGTTGCCGGTACCGTAGAGGACGCCCACATCCACTTCTGGTAACAGGAAATGCGGGTCTTCGTAAGGCGTTACCACGTTCATTTCCAACTCAGGGTAAATCTCCCGGAACAACGCCAGTCGGCGTACCATCCAGGTCGCCGCCAGGGAAGGGCAAAGTTGTATGGTCAGCGGCGCCTGGCCGGTACTGTTCACCACCTCTGCTGTGGCATCCAGCAGATCGGCGATAATGGCCTGAACGCGGGTCAGATATGAGTCACCTGTGCGGGTCAACTCCAGTTCATGGTGACGGCGAACGAACAGGCGGGTACCCAACTGATTTTCCAATGTGCGAACCTGATGGCTAACAGCGGACGGGGTAAGACAAAGCTCATCGGCGGCACGCTGGAAGCTCAAATGGCGTCCAACGGATTCAAATGCCTTTAATGCAGCGAGCGATGGTAAACGGCTAACCTTCATGTCCCCTCCGGTTCAGGGCTATGCGGTTTCGGGTGTTCTGGCCTGATTGAACGCCCATCTTGCTTTCAAAGTCAAATTTAATACGCATGGAATGCAAAAATACTTACAGGCCCTTGAGCAAAGTTAAGGCAGAGTTTTCCGTGGCCCATAATTTCAACACTACTGAGCAAACAGGCACTGGAACGGGGAAATACGCATGTCGCACGCAGAAATCGGCCACAATACGGGTGGGCTAGAGATCGAGGTCGAAGTCCGGGTGTTCAACAGTATTCAGCAAAAAACAGGCGGGAATGTTTCACGCGCGATGACCCTGCCCGCAGGCGGAACTGTGGGTGACATCCTATCGAGGCTGAAGGTCAACGCCACTGATGTGTTTCTGGTGTGGTGTAATGGCCGTGATATAACCCGCGACCTGAACAGCGGGGTCAACACCGATTTCGCGCCTGAACACGGTGATATCATCGCCGTATCTGGTGCCGTGCCCTATAGCTGGGGGTACGGTTCGCCTATCGTCTGATATCTAGTCAGTCCTAAATCTCCGAAGTATCAATATTCTGGATAGGTGTGTCGCCAAAGACTGTGTAGTGGCGCGCTTCGATCTTTGGCCACAACGATCTGATGTCGGGATCGTTGATACCAAAAACGTCGGCGAGTGTTTGTTCAAGATCATCGGCAGAAGTGAGCAGGTTCTTGATTTCCCCGTCTTTCGTCCTGTGCGCCAGAACTTTCCCTGCCAGCACCGAAACACTATCGATGTACATTCTGATACAGATAAGGTTCTGGACAAATTCCGATTCGGGACTGGTTTGCAGCTCAAGGTTTTTTCTGGCGAGCAGGGGCTCGTCTGCAGGACCTTCTCGCACATCAAACGCATCAGCAGATGCAAATTCGTGATTATGAACGCGCCAGAACCCGTCATTTAGGTCTTCAAGTCGAAATTCCAGACTGCCTTGCTCATAGGTACCAGATGCCATTGGTACCGGCTCACGCATGGCATCTCCTACCCCCAGGTCGGCCAGGTAAATCCTGTCCAGATTGACGAACAATACCAAATGATTGCCGACCGCGTTATCGCCCTTCACATGACGCCACACAGCGCCCGTCGCTCGCATGACATCGAATCCCAGTTCGCGCAGCGCCCAGAACAACAGCCCGTTCTGCTCGT
>JAJFID010000035.1 GCA_021775325.1 Rhodospirillales bacterium | reverse complement strand
GCAATATCCAGCATATCGTTCATATTCATGGCGATGGTAATCGTTATTGACTGATCTGGGAACGAACTAATGACTCCTGATAAAAATTGAGCCATACCTGTTATTGGCTGTTCATGGAAGGTCTTCAAATTCCCGGCGGTATGTGAGAACATTCGGGCCAGCACAGGAAAGGCCTAGCCGCGTGAGTTTTATCGACACTCTTCTGCATCAGTTTCACGAACACCTGGAACGCCAGCGCAACCAGCCGTTCCTGCGTGCGACAATGGCGGCCTGTGCCATGGTTGCCAGTGCTGATGGCGACGTATCATTTGCCCAACGGGTTCGTGTTGACCAGATTCTGGAAACGCTGGACCGTCTGAAAGTGTTCGACCCTCATGAAGGCGTCAATTTGTTCAATGAGTTCACCGACGAAATACTGGCGCACTCCGAGGAAGGCCACAAACTGGCCATGCAGGCCGTGATCCAGGGAACACCGGACGCGGCGGTTGGCGAACTGCTTATCCGGGTTTGCTGCGCTGTGTCTGAGATCAATGCCGGGCCGGATGGCAACAAGGCGCTGGCAGACCAGATCGAAATCGTCACGTTATGCAGCAAGCTGGGTGTTGAGCCGAAGGCGTGCGGTCTCTATGTGGACGACCCGGATTTCCCGGATGCGGGATAAACGTCCTTAGTCCGGCGGTGAATCTTGGTCAGCGGGGCCGTGGTCAGCGGGGCCGTGGCACAGGATCGGACTGTCTTCCGAGAAACCTTCATAACGCGGCAGGCTGTCATCCACGTCAAACCACTGGATGCGTTCCGGGTAGAAGGCGTGAGAGCTCGGCACCAGGGCATCCGGATTGTCGAAGGTGCTGATGTGGAATTCGAGAATTGGCCCGAGATCGCCACCGTCGCCCTCCCAGGTAAGCGGCGTCCCGCACGTGGCACAAAATGCGCGGCCAACACCCGGCGATGATTCATAGAAGCTGCGCTGATCACCGCTGAACGTGACCTGATCGGCCTTGTATCCCGCCAGGGTCACGACAGGTGCCCCGTTATGCTTGCGACAGCTATGACAATGACAATGCGTCACACCGAATGTTTCGCCCGTGGTTTCGTACCGCACCGCGCCGCACATGCATCCGCCGGACATCGGCGCCGTTTCTTCAACCATCGTTGTTCTCCCTGAATATTCTGAATGCGGATTGACCCTACAACCGGCAGCCAAACTTGTCGAATGGCGCGGTTACAATCTTCCAGCATGTCACGGCTGAGAAGCCGGATCTGACTATGGCCTACCAGTCACAGGACTCTCGTAATGGCGCAATTGCGATTTCAAGGTTGCGAAGATTAAACGCCACGGCAATGGGGTCTCCTCCCATAGGGGTGACGCTCGCTGTAAGATTGTTTTTGGTAAACATCTCCGTGATACGATGTATCAGGCGTGATTCCGTCAGGGGCTGAATTCGCTCCTGGTTGAGGGATACGGGAGCAAGAATTGCCTGGGCGGGTTCATCATCATACCGGAAGGTGATTTTCGCCTGTTCAACACCAAGAAATACGCCCCAGACCATGTAGCCGGACATTGCACCGCCCGCGCACCTGAGAAGCAGCGACGGGCGCAAGTCCTCGTATCGAACAGCATCCTGTTTATCGACCGCCCTCACCCAGAACCGACTGGCATACAAACGAAGGCTGAGTCGCCCCCAGCCATCGCGCGTCAGGCTGTCAGCCCGAAGTTGCCAGGACGCACGTTCATCTGTTGCAATGAGCACAAAAGGACCGGATTTGGTTCGCCGCGCCGCCTTCCTTTCCAACATCTCCGCATTGAGTTCAGCATAACATTTCATCATCAGTCTGGGGTCGTCTATCGACGCACACCGCGACACCTCGGCACGGGCATGTCCTGTCATGCCAAGTGTGAGTACAAAGACCAGGACGA
Source organism: Rhodospirillales bacterium (assembly GCA_021775325.1). Lineage (GTDB taxonomy): Bacteria > Pseudomonadota > Alphaproteobacteria > Rhodospirillales > Casp-alpha2 > JABJGO01. The sequence continues at coordinate 1,764 of JAJFID010000035.1, read as the reverse complement.
TCAGGTTTCTGCTGCGGGAAGACGCCACGAAACTTTCCCATCTTTGAGGAATCCGGGAAACCATTATACGCCAGGGAAAAATTGAATTACGAATGCGATTGCTGCAGGCCCCTACCAGATGATTTCATGGACGTCTTCGAACTCCAGCAGATTGTCATCGTCAAACTGGATGGTGCCTGAGGCCGCTTCCTCGAACACGAGGCCTGCTTCGGTTTCGGTGTAACCAGTGTCGCCGTCAACATCGAGTGTCCAGTTGGCGTCGGTATTGAATGTGCCGGTGACCCCTTCAAGCTGTACGGTGTTTGTCCAGTCACCGTCACCGCCCATGAAACTGTCCGCGCCGCCGTCGGGACCAAAAATAAAGAGATCGTTTCCGGCTTCACCGTAGGCTGTGTCGTCGTCAGCACCGCCGATAAACACGTCGTCACCCTCGCCGCCATAAAGACTGTCTTTACCGGCACCGCCCGACAGCACATCGTTGCCCGCGCCGCCGTACAGTTTATCCCTGCCGGCATCGCCGTACAGCGTGTCATCCCCGGCGTCTCCGTAGAGCTTGTCATCCTTGTCCCCGCCATGAAGCGTGTCCTGCCCGGCCCCGCCGTACAGCGCGTCCTTGCCCGCTTCGCCCCACAGTTCGTCGTTGCCCTCGCCACCACGTATCGTGTCGCCACCGCCGCCACCCATCAGGGTGTCCGAACCTGCATCGCCATACAACGCGTCCCGACCCTGTTCGCCCATGAGCAGGTCGTCGCCTTCACCGCCGGACATGGTGTCGTCGCCCGAACCGCCCATCAGCGTGTCCGCGCCGGCTTCCCCGGTCAGAATGTCTGCGCCCCCGTGGCCATACAGCACATCGTCGCCCACACCACCGGCAATACTGTCGTCGTTGCGATACCCGGCCATCAGGTCGTCACCAACCGTACCGGTCATGATATCGGTATTGTTTGTGCCGCCAATCAGGGTCAGCGCGTCGTTGCTTTCCCAGCCACCATCCGGCTTCTGGGCGAACCCCAGGTCGGTTGACGCGGCGGTAGCGCTCCTGCCTGCCTTCCCCCAGCTTGTAACGGTCAATCCGAACAGTCCTGTAACAGCGGCACCAATGTCAATGTTCAGACCACTCAGTTCGGCTGGCGTAAAGACCCAGGCACCGTCGCCGTCCGGCGTGCCGGCAGAGAACGTCACACCGTCAGGCACGCCGGTGACGGTTACTTCCGCGGGGGCCTCGCCGTCAATGGTGACGGGGAACGGTATGATGCTGCCGACGCCGGATATGGTCACAACGGCGGTGGCGGTATCTGTGCCACCGTGCTCGTCCGAGATGGTGTAGGTGATCTCCACGTCCTGCGTTTCGTTGACATTGAGTGAATGAAAACTCTCCCCCGGTACAAACGTGATGGTATTGTCGGCGTTGATGGTCAGGGTGCCGTCAATGCCGTCGGGCAGGGTGGCACTGTCGACGCTCAGGGTTGTGCTGTCGATGTCCGTATCGTTGGCCAGAACATCGATGGTGACACCGGCATCCTCGAGGGTCGCGGCGGTATCGATGCCTGCCACCGGGCCGTCATTGGTGCCGGTAATGGTCAGGGTGACGGTGGCGGTATCGGTGCCGCCGTGTTCATCCGATATGGTATAGGTGATTTCCACGTTCTGCGTATCACCCACGGCCAGCGCGTCATAGGCATCGCCCGGTACAAACGTGATGGTATTGTCGGCGTTGATGGTCAGGGTGCCGTCGATGCCGTCGGGCAGGGTGGCACTGTCAAC
>JAJFID010000340.1 GCA_021775325.1 Rhodospirillales bacterium | reverse complement strand
GAGCTGGTCGGCAAATTCCACAAACAGGCGTTCGACAATGGAGGAGTTGATGGTGCCCAGGCTGGACATGTGCTGTGACAGCTCACGGATTTCTTCATCATCCATGCGCTCAAACAGGCGACCGGATTGTTCCAGGCCAATGGCCAGCATGAAGATGGCCGCCTTCTGAGGGCCTTGCAGACTACGATAATCTTCCCGGCTTGCCATAACATCTTCCAAAATTGGAAACTGACGATTGCACGTTCAGGAATAATTAACCACGAATCGTCATAATGTTAATTTAGTACAATTCACTCCCTACCAACAACGTTCAATCCGTCGAGTGCACAATGAACTTCACCAAAGTATTCAACTATAGACTCGCACTACCGTTGTTGCTTGCTGTTATTGTCATGCTCGGTGGCACGTTCACGACGTATGCGCAAATTAATGATGGGGAATTTCAACGGTATACGGGCGTTGATAGGATTTTCAAACATTCTCAGAAAAGGTTCGAAGTTCTGGTTCCCGGGAATGCTATTCTTGTCAGCGACGAAGCCGGACTAGATGTATCAATGCGATCCCGTGAAGGGTGGAGCGTTACTATTCAGTCTGCTTTTGCGAATCCACAGAAAACAGTTGGTCAGATGATTGGGGGGCTGGAATCGCAATATCTTGGTGCTGGTAAGCTTTGGGCCCGTAAACTTTCCGGCGATGAGGTCCGAATAGGCGGCTATCTGGGATATGACGGGTTTTATGAAGGGTCGGGCATGAAGGTACGTGTTTTGCTTCTTCGTACAAGCGATCTGGACTTTGTAATCATGTTTGTTACACCGGATGATGCTTACCTGGACGCCCTGCAGGCATTCGATCAAATATTGCTCTCCTTCAAACCGGCTACTCTGAACGCAGAGGCTGATTCTGGCCCGGTCGTCGAACGTCCGAAAATGGCTGAAAGTGAAAATGTTGACGGTCTCGTTCGGTACCATGATATTCAACTCGGATATTCAATGGTTTATCCCAGCCTTTGGGAAATCAGCCATCCAAACCAGACAACGACAGTGTTTTCAGGGTCTGCGGGGACCGATACCGCTTATGCCGCGGTTACCGTACAAAACGTCTCTCGAATTGTTAATGGGTCTGCCAAGATGTCAGTGGATTCCGTCTTTCAGGAACTGAAGGCCCAGATGGCCTATAGCCTTGCGGACATTCGGCATACCCCCGGAAAATCATTCGAACTAACTTCTGGCGGTGTGCCAGTTCAGGTGTTTCAATTTGTATCAGACTATCGACGCGGTGAAACCAGTTCTCGTCAGTGGACCTTGGCCATACCGCGACCGGACAGTAACATCGTTCATGTCTGGATATTTACGGCACCTTACGACCGGTTCGACGCATTTCAATCCATTGCCCAGCAGATGGCGGGCTCCATTGCCGTCGAAGACGTTTTGCGATAGTTGGCGAGCCGAGTTTGATGTTACAGGAAAAAATGTCGTAAGACTGGCGGAGTACTATTGATCCTCGGCATCACCGTTCGCCATACCTGCAACGCGACATCAGTCCCGGTTTCCAAAAATGATAATCATGCGAAAAAATAACTTGCTGATTCTCAGTGTTCTTTTGCTCCTGTTGGCACCATCCGTTCGAGCCGCAGGTAGCGCTGAGTCCCGACCAACCGTTGATGAACTGGTTGCGCTTTTCGAAACCGTGGTGTTCGGTAGAGAGCATGGTTTGGAAGCATACAGCGAGCAGATCATAAAATGGGACGGTGACATTCTGATTCGTGAGGTTGGAAAGACAACACGTCGAAACAGAAAAATACTTCGCCGCCACACACGTCGTGTTGAAAGACTTACAGGACTTAGCATCAAATACGTTGTGGACGCGACTCAGCAGGAAAATATGGTCGTTGGATTCCTGCCGGCACTGGAAATGGCCCGGCCACCATGGATCCACGGAAACCAGGAATTTCTGGATCAACTTGCCGGACCACGAAGTTGTTATTTTCTCGTGAAGAACACACCAGAAGGAAAGATTTTGAATAGCGTAATCATCGCCAATTCTGATCTTGATCTGACCTCAATATATCACTGTTTGTTGGAAGAGTTGATCCAGAGCATTGGGCTGCCTAACGATACTGATATGCTCCGCCCTTCAATCTTTAGCGACCGTGACCGTCTGGCAAGAATATCCCGAAGCGACGAGGTGTTGATTCGAACCCTTTACGATCCACGCATGGTCGCCGGGCTGGAAAAAACGGAAGCATTGAAAGTCGCACGTGTGATCATAGCCGAGTGGAATTCAGTAATTCCACTGCGCTAAACGAAAAAAACTCCCGGATTCATGCGCTGTTCGCAACTGAGAAGCTAACTGTTTGTTAAGGCGCTGTTGTTACAAACATTACCCTAAGGATGTTTGTTTCCAGCGTGTTAACTTGTTTGCTATGGCGATGGAATATTTGAATTGGCGTCAACGGTAATCCAGAAGTTTTTTGGAAGAAAAGACAACACCGAGAGTGATGCTGCACTTGGTGCATTCGCCTACATGCCTGGTGGGATTTTCGACCTCGTCCTTTCCTCGACATTTATCAATGTGCTGGCGCTTGCGCTGCCTTTGACGTTGTTGCAGGTCTATGATCGAATTATCCCCAACGATGGTCAGGAGACCTTGGCGCTTATGATCATTGGGGTGGGCGTTGCACTTGCGCTTGAGGCCATTCTCAAGCTGGGTCGCTCCTATGTTAGTGGCTGGATGGCCGCGCGGTTCGAGCACCTTGCTGGATGCAATGCCATGGAGCGGTTACTCAATGCGCCGATCATCGACTATGAACGTCAGGGGGCTGGCGTTCACCTCGAACGGATGAACGCATTGAGTGTGCTCAAGGAGTTTTATGCCGGACAGGCCGTTTTGGCGATTTGCGATTTGCCATTCGCGTTCATCTATCTCGGTGCGATCTACTATCTGGCTGGGTCATTGGTCTTGGTGCCGATGGTCCTGATTTTGTTTTTTGTTCTGAGCGCTGCATCAGTTGGCAGAAAACTGAAGACGTCTCTCGAAGCCAGAATGTTTGCTGACGACCGGCGCTACAATTTTATTATTGAAGTCCTTGGCGGGGTGCACACCATCAAAGGTCTGGCCATGGAAGAGCAGATGTTGCGTCGTTATGAACGGCTGCAGGAAACCTGCGCCGGAGCTGAGCGTCAGGTGTCCCTGAACAGTGCGTCCGCGGTAGGTGTGGGAGCGGTGTTTTCTCAACTGACGATGTTTGCGGTTGTGGGCTTCGGGTCGACCTTCGTTGTTGATGGAGTACTGACCGTTGGTGGATTGGCGGCATGCACCATGCTCGCGGGCAGGTCCATGCAACCACTACAGAAAGCAGTTGGTATATGGACACGTTTTCAATCCATTTCATTGGCGCGTGATCGTTTGCGTGAATTGTTCAAGATGAAAACCGAACCCGTCGGCAATATCGCCGAAATGGGTGAGATCAAGGGCGAGTTGGAATTGCGTGACATCTGGTTCAGTTTCGGAAAGAACCGTGACGGCGAAGAGTTACCCCCTGTGTTCGAAAATCTATCCTTGCACGTGCCGTCTGGCAGTACGGTTGGAATTCGGGGCGAAAATGCCAGCGGCAAGACGTCCCTGCTGCAACTCATGAACGGCCTGTTGCTGCCCACCAAGGGAAACATGCTGGTGGATGGTGTAGACATATCGGAGTACGAGCCCTCCATGCTTCGCCGGGAACTGGCGTACTTGCCGCAAGAGGGGTTGCTGTTCAACGGTACTTTGCTGGAAAACCTGACCATGTTTCGCCCAGAACTCAATGAGATTGCCTACGATATGGCGCGGCTTCTGGGACTTGATCACGTGGTAGCCCACATGCCTTTCGGTTACGACACGCCTGTCGGTGATGGTGCCGGGGAAACAATGCCGCGCGGGATCAAGCAGCGCATTGCGATTGCCCGGGCGCTCGTTGATAAACCCCGTGTTCTGCTCTTCGATGAGGCGAACACCGCCATGGATAGCGCTGGCGACGCTATGCTCAAAGACCTATTGGAACGCCTCCGCGGACGTGTCACGCTTGTGCTGGTGACGCCGCGCCCATCGTTATTAGAACTGGCGGATGTTGTTTATGAGATCAGTGAACATTCACTGATTCCATGGGTTGATCCCCGCAGCAAAGGCGGGGGGCGTTGAATGGCATCAGATTTTGTCAAAATTGAAGGACCTGACGGGCAAACGGATGCCGCTGCACATATCGCGCCTGCGGTTATCGGTATGTTGTCTGACAAGCCGCCACCTCCAGGCACGTGGTCAGACCGTAAGAGCAAAAAAACAACAGCAGCACGATTACGGGAAGAACGCGCGAACGCATCTGACGACGACAGTGAAACGTTAGCTCCTGCTGGCAGCGGCGCGGCGGGGTCTGAAGCAGCAGCATCTGACGAGCAAACAGGTGATCTGGAGGGCAGGATGTTGGGGCGGGTCGATGAGCTGTTGCTCAGCGATCTCGGGACACTGGATGGTGGTCAAATTCAGGCCACTTTGGGTTCTGGCGCGCGGCCTGCAGGCGGTGAAAAACCGACGGACGAGAGAATCGCTGGCGAGCTTGTCGAAGAGGACCTGCCCGAATACTCCGACATGGATTATCTGGAACACGATGACGTGTCTGCAGCGTTCCATGGTCTGCGATACATGACGGACATATCCAATTGTCTGGTTCCGCTGCTGGAAAATATAGGCTGGCGGGGACACCCAAGACACGTGGCAGAAGCGATTCCGCATTTTCTTGACGAACTGGATATCACCGCATTCAGGAATGTCATGGCGAACCTCAGGTATGAGAGCTGGCCATTGGAAATATCCCTGGCCGGTATCGACAATCGGTTGACGCCCTGCCTGTTTTTCCCGAGCAAGGGTGCCGCCATGGTAGTCCTGAATATTTCGGGGAACAAAGTACGCTACTTTGATGGTGAAACCGAGGAGATCGAAGAAGTTGAAGTCTCCCGGGTGCCCGGCACAGCCTATGTCTTTCACCAACTGGAAGCGGATGTTACGGCCAGCCTGAAAGCGAAATCAGGATGGTTCCGGGTCGTCGCCGAGCGGTTTCGTCCACTCATATACCAAACCCTGATGTTGACCTTTGTGCTCAACCTGTTTGCTCTGGCAACACCGCTTTTTGTTATGGCCGTCTATGACAAAGTTGTGGCCACAGGAAACATGACCACGCTGGCGTACTTCGCAGGCGGGGTCATTCTCGCAATTTGCGGCGACATGGTCTTGCGCAATCTGAGAGCGAAGGTCCTGGCACAGGTTGGCGCACGACTGGACAACATTGTGGGCAATGCTGTGTTTCAACGTATTTTGTTTCTGCCTCCGGCATTTACAGAACGTGCAACTGTCGGGGCCCAGGTTGCTCGCATCAAGGATTTCGAGAGTGTGCGCGAATTCTTTACAGGGAATATGGCTCTGACATTCGTGGAACTGCCGTTTACGGTAATCTTCATTGTCGTCATCGCAGTACTGGGTGGTCCTGTCGCATTCGTGCCTATGGTCATGATGGTTTTGTTTTTCCTGCTCAGCGTCGTCATGCAACCACTCATACAAAAAAGCGTGTCTAAGGCATCTCGAGGAGCATCCAGGCGACAGGAACTCGTCGTTGAAACGCTTGGTTCAATGCGTGCGGTTAAGTCATCCGGCGGCGAGAGCATGTGGCTCGAACGATACCGGGACTATTCTGCCCGCGCTGCTTTGAATGGCTTTTTCACGTCGCAGTACGGCGCGTTGGTGCAAACCATTTCCAGCACCATGATGACAGGTGCGGGGCTGGCGACAGTGGCTTTCGGTGTCTTTCGGGTGCTGAGTGGCGATATGACGATTGGCGCGCTGGTGGCCTGTATGATCCTGGTGTGGCGTATTCTTGGGCCATTGCAAATTGCATTTGTTTCGATCTCCAGGTTGAACCAGGTGAAATCCAGTATTGGTCAGATCAACTCGTTGATGAACCTGAAGGCTGAACGCGAGCCAGACGCCATTATTAACCCGCTCAACAGGTTGAAGGGTGCTGTGTCATACGGTCGAGTATCCATGCGTTACTCGCCCGAAAGCGATCCAGCGGTTGTCGGTGTCACTTTTGATGTGGAACCGGGTGAAATCATCGCCATCATTGGCGGCAACGGTTCAGGAAAATCAACGATCCTCAAGATGATGGCGGGAATGTACACGCCGCAGGCTGGCAGTATTCGGGTTGATGATCAGGACCTGCGTCAATTGGACCTTATCGAGTTGCGCCACGCAATCGCGTACGTTCCGCAAACGATCGAATTCTTTTACGGCACCATATCGCAGAACCTTCGTTTGACCCATCCAACCGCCTCGGATGATGAATTGAAATGGGCCGCCCGTGAAGCTGGGATTCTGGATGAGATTCTTGGGCTAGAACAAGGCTCAGGGAAATGGAAACGGTCAGGTTTTGAAGTGCGTATTGGTGATGCTGCCTCGGCACAGATGCCAACCAGTTTCCTGCAGGGATTGAACCTGACCAGGGGGTATCTGAAACGATCACCCGTCATGTTGTTTGATGAACCGGGCAATGGTCTGGATTACGATGGCGATCAGGCCTTCATCCGCAAGATCGAAAAACTTCGTGGCAATACAACGGTTTTTATTGTTACGCACCGTCCTAGCCATATGCGTATCGCCGACAAGATTATCTGGATGGATGCGGGGCACTTGCGTGCCTTTGGTCCCGCTGAAGCAATTATGCAGCAGTTACCAAAGGACTTTGTGTGATCGTATGGTAAGATGAACGAGATGGCTCAAAAACCCGCTGCAGACGCGTCAAAAGACCCTCCCGCCAAAGAGGGAGTGCGTCGTGGCGACCGACAAACACGTTACCTGGCTCAGTCGGTTATTCTGGAAGAGGCCGGGAGTTCAGGACTTGTACGTACAGCGATCATTACAGTCTGTGTCATTATCGTCGCATTTGTGGTTTGGGCACACCTCACCACGGTGGATGAAATCGCTGTGACCTCCGGTGAAATCGTCCCCACTGGACAGGTCCAGATCATTCAGCATTTGGAAGGCGGCATTATCTCTGAAATATTGGTTCGCGGGGGTGATATCGTTAATGCCGGGGACGTGTTGATCCGGTTGGACCGAACCGTAGCGACCGGCGAACTTTCACAACAACAGGCCCGTCTCATGTCCCTAGATTTGCAGGCAGAACGCCTGCGGGCTATGGGCGAAGGACGATTCCCTGATTTCAGTTTCGCGGGTGAAGAGTACCAACACCTGATTAATGACCAAATCAAGATTTACAGTATTGCGCTGGAAGCCGCAGACAATCGGAGGAATGTACTGGTCGACCAGAACAGGCAGCGTATCGCCGAACTGGCGGCGTTCCGGGAAGAAGAGGAAACTCTCCTGCGCAACCTGCAGATTCTCGAGGAAGAGTTTGCCATGCAGGAGTCCCTGTACAACCAGGGGCTGGCCACGAAAGGTGCCTATCTGGATATTCAGCGGTCATTGAATGACGGCATCGGCAATCTCGCGAAACTGACGAGTGAGCGAAAAAAAGTGGCCGAGTCTCTGGAGGAATCGCGAAGCAGACTGATTGAGCAGGAATCTGACCAACGGGAACGTTCTCTCGCCGAGATGGGCGATCTTATGGCGGAAATTGCTTCGTTACGTGAGAGCATTGCCCGATCAGTAGACCGTGTCCACCGCCTGGAGGTCCGTGCGCCCGTGCGGGGGATCGTGAAGGGACTGCAGGCTAACACGATTGGGGGGGTATTGCCGCCTGGTGGCGAGTTGCTTGAAATTGTACCGCTGGATAAGGAGTTGCTGGTCGAGACCCGTATTACGACCCGGGACGTCGGTCACGTGGAAGTGGGGCAACCGGTCAGTGTCAAGGTGACAACATATGACTTTGCGCGTTATGGCGGTATAACAGGG
>JAJFID010000339.1 GCA_021775325.1 Rhodospirillales bacterium | reverse complement strand
GTGTATCCTGACCAGACCCGACATGAATAATCGGGTCGTCGGTCGCGGCTGGACCCAGCCCGGTGGCCGCCCTCATGCCGAAACCGAGGCGGTCAGCAGAGCCGGAGCGTTAGCGTACAGTGCAACCGCCTATGTGACGCTTGAACCATGTTGCCACCATGGGCAGACTCCACCGTGCACCGATGCCTTGATTAAAGCCGGAGTCCGTCGCGTGGTTGTCGCCACCACTGACCCTGACGCGAGAGTTGCCGGTCAGGGTATCTCCGCATTGCGTGAAGCAGGACTGGAGGTTGAGGTCGGCTTATGCGCTGACTCTGCTCATGTAATCAATGCCGGTTTTTTGAGGCGCATCAACGACGAACGACCACACGTGACACTCAAAGTCGCATCAAGCCTCGATGGTCGCATCGCCACACATTCGGGACAAAGCCAGTGGATTACCGGCGATCTCGCGCGGAATTACGGCCATTACCTTCGCGCCAGAAACGACGGAATACTCACTGGCATGGGAACAGTACGCGCAGATAACCCCGGTATGACCTGCCGACTGCCGGGACTAGTCAGTGCATCGCCCACACGCATTGTACTGGACCCACGGCTGGAAATTTCCATGGACACAACACTGATTGCATCGGCAAATCAGACGGAAACCTGGATTATCGCCGGTAATGGCCAGGATGTGACAGAACGGGCGACACATCTGTCTCACCAATGCAAAGGCGTATCCGTGCACCATCTGGACCTGGATGATCGCGGTCAATTGAACCCGCACGCTGTACTCTGTCTGCTGGCCGGACAGGGGATCAACCGCGTCCTGCTCGAAGCGGGCGCACGACTGAACGCATCATTTGTCGCGGCTGGCCTTATTGACGAAATTTACTGGTTCCGGGCACCAATTGTCATTGGCGGGGATGGTTTTTCCAGTATTGAAGGTGTATGCGTTGATCAATTGGTCGACGCTCCCTCATTCAGACACATTGATAGCATTGGTTTAGGCATCGACCGGGTTGAAATCTATGTGGCTGCGCGTTAACGGCGTTCTATAAAAGGGGCACAGCGTGTTTACCGGCATTATTACGGACCTTGGTAGTGTTCGCGCCATTTCCGGCGGCGGCGACAAGCGATTTGAGTTTTCCACAATCTATGACACTACCGGACTGGATGATGGGGCGTCTGTCGCCTGTTCCGGCGTCTGCCTGACCGTCATTGACAAGGGGCCGGGCTGGTTCGCCGCCATGGTTTCCAATGAAACACTGTCATGCACGACGCTCGGGTCCTGGCAGGAAGGCACCCCCATCAATCTGGAGCGTGCCTTAAAAGTGGGAGACGAGCTTGGCGGCCATATCGTTTCCGGCCATGTCGACGGCGTCGGCGAGATCACCAGTCTCGCGCCAGACGCCGATTCACACCGTTTCACTATTCGGGTACCAGACAGTTTGTCGCGACAGATCGCGGCAAAAGGCTCCATTTCCATCGATGGCATCTCATTAACAGTCAATGAGGTGGATGACAGTACATTTGGGGTCAATATCATTCCCCACACCATGTCTGTGACCACAATCGGAAAAAAGCAGGTCGGCGATACGGTAAATCTGGAAGTTGATATGCTGGCGCGTTATGTTGCGCGCCTGCTTGATAAGGAATAGCTACATTGACCGACGAGATGCCCCAGAACACAGTCTCGAAACAGGACGTTCAGCGCGCTGTTGAGGATGCAGAATATCTGTCCTCAATCGAAGATATCATTGAGGACGCGCGAAACGGTAAAATGTTCATTCTTGTGGACGACGAAGATCGTGAAAACGAAGGTGATCTTGTTATTCCTGCGCAAATGGCAACGCCCGATGTGATCAATTTCATGGCCAAATATGGTCGCGGACTGATCTGTCTTCCTCTAACGTCGGAGCGCGTCAAGGAACTCAATTTGCCGCTCATGTCACAGCACAATGACTCCCGCCATTATACGCCGTTCACAGTATCTATCGAAGCACGCGAGGGTGTTACGACCGGAATTTCCGCATCGGATAGGGCACGCACCATTGCTGTTGCCATTGACCCCACCAAGCAATCAAGCGACGTTGTCTCGCCGGGCCATATATTTCCGCTGGAAGCGCGCCCTGGCGGCACGCTCGCCCGTGCCGGCCACACGGAGGCCGCCGTGGATATCTCACGTCTGGCAGGGTTGAACCCGTCCGGCGTGATCTGCGAGATTATGAACGAGGACGGCACCATGGCGCGGCTGTCCGATCTGATCCCTTTTGCACAACACCACGGACTGAAGATTGCAACGATCGCGGATTTGATCGCCTATCGCCTGAAGAATGATACCTTTATCGAACGTACCCTCAAAACCACCATCGATACGGAGTTTGGTGGGCGTTTTGATATGTACGTCTACATCAATCAACTAGCCTACGCGGAGCATATCGCCTTGGTGAAGGGCGACATCACGACTGACGAACCGGTGTTAACGCGAATGCATGCTTTTAATATTCTGGAAGACGTACTGGGCGACCGGGATAGCGGTAAAGCCTATCACCTGCATCGATCCATGGATATTATCGGCGATGCAGGCAGGGGCGTGGTTGTACTGATCCGCGAGCCGCATCGTTCAAGTCTTTCTGACAGGGTCCGCCTCAAATTGGGAGAATCGCCCGCCGATGGCGCTGAACTGCGTGACTATGGGGTTGGCGCACAGATTCTTCTGGACCTGGGCGTTTCCAAAATGACGCTGATTTCCAATACCCAGAGAACCATTGTGGGCCTCGACGGATACGGACTGGAAGTGGTCGGGCAACACACAATTGAACAAGAAAACTAGAACAGGACCAGGAGGAGCATTCCATGACTGATGAACGACCCAGGGTCCTGATCGTTGAAGCGCGCTATTATACTGATGTTGCCGATCAACTGGTCAATAGTGTGATTACAGAACTGGAAGCGGCAGAGTGTACTTATGAACGTCTTGAAGTCCCCGGCGTGTTTGAGGTACCGGCAGCCATCCTGCACGCCATGCAGAGTGACCGGGAATACGCCGGTGCTATTGCACTTGGATGCGTTATTCGCGGCGAAACAACCCATTATGATCATATTTGTGAGGAAGCCAGCCGCGCGCTGATGGATATTTCTCTATCAGGGGTGCCACTTGGTTTTGGAATATTGACGGTGGAAAACAAGGAACAAGCGTTGGTTCGAGCCGATCCCGCCGGAAAGAACAAGGGTGCGGAAATCGCAGAAGCCTGCCTGCGCATGATTGAAATTGAAAATATGTACGCGGAGCAGCCCTGATCCATGGCCAACAGAGAGCTGCGTAACCGAAACAGCGCCCGTCTTGCAGCCGTTCAAGCCCTGTATGAAATTGAGGCGACTAATGCATCCGTTGATCCGGTACTGACCGAATTCCTGAACCAGCGCTGGCAGGACTCGGTCACTGACGACGACGACCAACCTGTCAGAATCGCAAATTTCGACCAGACTTTGCTCAAGGAAATTGTTGAAGGTGTTTCGGCTGAACGTGCGTCCCTCGATCAACACATTAGTGGTGCATTGAGTGATCAATGGACGATCGAACGGTTGGAAATGCTCGTGCGCGCAATACTACGCGCCGGAACCTACGAATTGACGAGCCGACTGGAAATCCCCGCTCGTGTTATCATCAGCGAGTACATTGATGTGGCGAGGGCATTTTTCAGCGCCAAGGAACCGGCGCTGATTAATGGCGTACTGGATAAACTGGCCAAACAGTTTCGGCACGACGAAACAGACGGATAGGGGCTTTTGAGCTCGAACAAAAATTCAGAGTCCGACTTGATCCGGCGTCTGTTTGCGCCGTTGGCCGAACATTATCCGGGTGCGCTGGACCTGAAAGATGATGCTGCGTTGATCGAAAACCGACCGGGACATGACATTGTCATGACCACGGATTGCCTAATTGAAGACGTACATTTCCGGCTCGATGATCCACCGGAAGCCGTCGCCGCAAGGTCATTGCGGTCTAACCTGTCCGATCTTGCAGCCATGGGGGCCGAGCCCCACATCTATTCGATGGCGATCAGCATACCAAACCATGTGGATGTGCCTTGGCTTGAGCGGTTTTCGGCGCAACTGTCAAAAGATCAACAAACCTACGACATTCATCTGGCAGGCGGCGATACCGTCGCAACGCCCGGCCCACTGAGTATCTCGATTACAGCCATAGGACATGTACCCGGGGGCACTGCGCTACAGCGGCGCGGTGCGAAGCCAGGTGATGGAATTTTCGTCACGGGCACCATCGGTGACGCAGCGTTAGGGCTACGGATACTACAAGAAAATCTGGAACTTCCCGACAATGAGGACAGAGAATACCTAGTGAAAAGATTCCATTTTCCCTCGGCGCGCATTCACGAGGGTTTTGCCATCAGAGCACGCGCGACAGCGTGCGCAGATATCTCTGACGGGTTGGTGCGCGACCTGTCGAACATTCTCACTGTTTCAGGATGTCGTGCGGTTGTGGAGTGGGGAAGTATCCCCTTATCGCGGGCTACTCTAAATGCCCTTGAAACAACGCCATCGCTTGCGGATCTGGTTCTGTCCGGTGGTGACGACTACGAGCTTGTGTTCACGGGACCTGATGATCTGGCGAAAGAGTTCCCCCGAATCGGCCTCGTGGAAAATGCCGATGAAACCAAAACATCCGTGGAAGTCTGGAAAGACGGCCAGGAATTGACCGTTTTGGGTGTGGGGGGATATGAACACAAATGGTAAGCAGAAACAGGTGTTTGGGCAAACCTCGGGAAACCGTTCTTGCAATGTGAAACCGTGAAGGCATAGTCTTAACGTGAAACGACAATCCAAAAAGTCCGAGGTTACGCGATGAAAATGTTCGTCATCCTTCTGTCCGTTGTCATCATGCTCGCCGGTGGCACGTTCAGTGTACTCAAATATATGGAACTGGGCCCTTTTGCCCCGGAAGACGAAATCGCGGAAGACACGGTTGTTTCGGACGAACCGGCAATCTTCATCGACCTGGAACCCTTACTGGTCAACATTTTTCAGGATAACCAGGTTGCAACAACCATCATGATAATGGTCAAACTGGAAACCCGTGGCAATGACAATGCCAGCTATGTGAACAAACAGATACCGAAGATCACGGATACATTGCTGCGTGACATGCACAGTTTTCTGCCACGTGTGTTGAAAGAAGAAGGCGCGCGGGTCGATGTTTTCGTGCTCAAGAAACGTATGAAACTGATGGTCGACAAATTGATTCCCAACAGACGCGTTCATGATGTTCTTATCCAGTCTGTCACCGAAGGATAGCGCTTTTCGGTAATTGCCAAACTAATGGCCAAATTGCGCGACGAGATGTTGCTTTATCCCTGATCATCTGTCATTTTCCCGGCGCTTCGCAGGGGCTGCATGCCTGTGCGATGGAAAAATGAACTAATTTTGGAGAGTAATCTCTCAACCCAAAAAGCGAAGAGGGGAATTATTGGCATGGACCTCTATGTCTTAACCATTGTTTGCGGCGTAGTTGCGTTGCTATACGGCGCGTGGGCAGTTCGCTCAGTGCTCTCGGCCCCGGCCGGAAACGAGCGGATGCAGGAAATTGCTGCGGCAATTCAGGAAGGCGCTGCTGCCTATCTTAATCGCCAGTATACCGCTATTGCCATCGTCGGTGTTGTCATCGGTATTCTACTTGGATGGCAACTGGGCATGCTGGTCGCGATCGGCTATTTCATTGGTGCCATTCTATCCGGTGCCGCAGGCTATATTGGTATGAACGTATCTGTTCGCGCCAACGTCCGCACCACAGAAGCTGCCCGTTCCGTTGGACTGGCTGGCGGTCTGGATGTCGCCTTCAAAGCCGGTGCTGTAACTGGCATGCTGGTTGTTGGTCTGGCTCTGTTGGGCGTCACTGGGTACTACATGGTATTGCGTGGCATGATCGACACGTCCACGCCGGAAGGTATGCGTCACGTACTGGAAGCCCTCGTCGCACTTGGGTTTGGCGCGTCGCTGATTTCCATCTTTGCCCGTTTGGGCGGTGGTATCTTTACCAAAGGCGCGGACGTAGGCTCCGATCTTGTCGGCAAAATTGAAGCCGGTATCCCGGAAGATGATCCCCGTAACGCCGGCGTAATCGCGGACAATGTTGGCGATAACGTGGGTGATTGCGCAGGTATGGCAGCCGATTTGTTCGAAACCTATGCCGTGACTATTGTGGCCACCATGCTTCTCGGTGCCATCTACTTTACGGGCGCTGCACAGGAAAGCATGATGCTGATGCCGCTGCTCATTGGTGGTGTCTGTATTCTTGGCTCTGTTGTTGCTACATGGTTCGTCAAACTCGGTGCCAACAACTCCATCATGGGCGCGTTGTACAAAGGCTTTATTGCCAGCGCTGTGATCTCCGCTGTTCTGATCGGTGGCGTTATCTCCATGACCATTGGCTGGGGTAACGAAATTGTCATGGGTGACAACACCGTAACGGGACGTCATCTCTATTACTGTGCGCTGGCTGGCCTGGTGGTTACCGGTCTGATTATCTGGATCACTGAGTACTACACGGGCACTGACTATCGTCCCGTGAAAAGTGTTGCCGCTGCGTGCGAAACCGGCCACGCGACCAACGTTATCCAGGGTATTGCTGTGTCGTTGGAAGCAACAGCGTTACCGGTTATCGTCATTTGTGGCGGTATTCTGGTTTCCTACATGAATGCCGGATTGTTCGGAATCTCCATGGCTGCAACCACAATGCTGGCACTGGCTGGCATGGTCGTGGCGCTGGATGCATTTGGTCCTGTTACCGATAATGCGGGTGGCATTGCTGAAATGGCCGAACTGCCTGAGGACGTCCGTAAAACGACTGACGCACTCGATGCTGTTGGCAACACGACCAAGGCTGTCACCAAAGGTTACGCCATTGGGTCGGCCGGGCTTGCTGCATTGGTCCTGTTCGCCGCGTATACGGAAGATCTGGGTCACTATTTCCCGAACGTCGACGTTTCGTTCAATCTACAGGATCCGTTCGTGGTGATTGGATTGTTCATTGGCGGCATGTTCCCGTTCCTGTTCGGTTCCATGTGCATGATGGCCGTCGGTCGGGCTGGTGCGGCAATCGTTGTTGAGGTCCGTCGCCAGTTCAAGGAAATTCCAGGAATCATGGAAGGCACGGGCAAACCCGAGTACGGCAAGTGCGTTGATCTGCTGACCAAGGCAGCCATCAAGGAAATGATCGTTCCGTCGATGTTGCCGATACTGGCACCCTGGGTCATGTATTTTGTGGTCAACGCCATTGCCGACCAGTCGGCAGCGTTCTCTGCCGTTGGTGCCATGCTTATGGGCACCATCGTTACAGGCCTGTTTGTGGCCCTGTCCATGACCGCTGGTGGCGGTGCCTGGGACAATGCCAAGAAATACATCGAAGATGGCCACCACGGCGGTAAGGGCTCGGACGCCCACCATGCTGCGATAACCGGTGACACCGTCGGTGATCCTTACAAGGATACAGCAGGTCCAGCCGTAAACCCGATGATCAAGATCGTGAACATCATGGCAATCGTGATGCTGGCAATTCTGGCCGGATAAGAAGGTCTGGCCGGATAAGGAGGCCATACCTCAGACGACAAACGGCCCCCGGGGTTATCCTCGGGGGCCGTTTCTGTTGGGAAAGCAGACAGGTCAGTTTCTGTTATTAAAACGACCCAGATTGCCAAAGAACTGCTGGAACATCGTCAGCTCATTGCCCAGGGTAGGCGTTTCCCGATCAACCGGCTGTATGGCCTGGGCGTGATCAAGGCCCCGCGTTTCAACGGCTTTGAGAACACCGGTGTCGTCAAACTGAACAATAATAACCTGGCGCTCCTGCACCTCCGGTTCAAAGAATGCAAAAGTCTCGGTGCGCTGGCTGATATAAAACCAGGTTTCGTTCTCGAACATGGCAACGCTGGAGGGTGAGCCAAGAAGCAGAGCCACGTCATTGCGCGAGGATTCACCCGGTTCAATGGATGCCAGCAGGTCCGGATCAGGCAGGTTTCCGCGCGTATCAATGCGTGACTCACATGCGCCCAGCATCAGACCACCGGATACCAATCCAAGCATCAGCAGACGCCGGACGGCCTTTGAGGAACTATTGGATATCTTTGCCAAAACCAAATCCACGTTCTGTCTGTAAACTTCAGCGAAATCTGTTAAATGTCTGTTCGCCGCGAGGCACAGAATATACTCTCACACTAACGAATACGCCAAGTATTTCAGCCATAAGGCTATCACACACCGCAAAAGCTGTTAAGTAAATGAAACTCAGTTATCGGCTGAAACAAATATTCCAAAGTCCATTTGACCATGATGTGGCGCGGGCCTTGTACGTGACTATTGTCTCGCAGGCCAGAAACCCCGCGTTTTACGAGGTGTTTGGCGTACCCGACACGCCGGAAGGCCGATACGATATGGTGGCGATTCACACTTATCTGGTTATCAGAAGAATTCAGTCTGACGACTCGATTGATCCGGATTTATCCCAAGCTCTGTTTGATATCATGTTCGCTGATATGGATCAGAATTTGAGGGAAATGAGTATTGGAGACACCGGAGTCGCAAAACGAATCAAGAAAATGGCAGAAGGGTTCTATGGCCGGGCGACAGCCTATGATATGGCGCTTGCGCAGGAAGACGGCAATGAACTGTTGAAAGATGCCATTAATAGAAACATTTATCGTAATGTGCAGTCCACGGATCATGGTTTATCGGGAATTGCCCGTTATCTCCGCGATGAAGATACCAATCTAAGCTGCCAGAACCGCGACAGCATCATCCGTGGTCGCATCTCATTCGGCCGCATTAACGAAGCCTGATTTATCCATGTCTGACATCAAACCTGAATTGTGTAGACCCGTTCCGGTGGGCGATATCCTGCATAACACACTGCGGATGAACGTAACCGCGACCGAGGAAGAATGCGCCGCATTGGCTCACCGATTTGGTGATATTGTTATCTCGTACCTGAGAGGCGAATTCAACCTTATGTTACCTATGAAGAGTGCGGGAGAACCAATTGAAAAAATTGATGTAAACGGTGAAATTGACGCCCGGGTTATACAGCAGTGCGTCGTGACGTCCGATCCTGTCGAGACCACGATTCATGCTTCGTTCAGCGGAATCGTTGCAATTTCCGAACCCGACCTGATCACCGAAACATCTGATGATGACAATGATGAAGAACACACCAACGACGAGCCGGAATTTCTGGGTATTATAACTGACGACACCGTTGATCTGGGGCATATTCTTTCGGAACAACTTGCCCTGGAACTAGACCCGTTTCCCCGAAAACCGGAAGCATCTTTTGAAGGATTTCAGTCCGGCAATTCGGATGATTCGGCAAATGAGAGACCGAACCCGTTTGCCGTGCTCGCGAAATTAAAAGATAATCCCGAGTAGAGACGTCAATCAGCTTGCCCAGAGCCAATATTTTGTTTATGTAAGCCCGCTTCTGGCATTAACTGAACACATTCCAAGGAACGATAGCAATGGCTGTCCCTAAGAAGAAGATATCCAAGTCCCGCCGAAACATGCGGCGTGCACACGACTCTCTGGCCTCTTCGGTCTATGAAGAATGCTCAAATTGTGGTGAACTCAAGCAACCACATCATGTTTGCGGCGAATGTGGGCACTACAAAGACCGTGAAGTTGTGGAGGTCGGTGACGCGGCCTAACCACACTCTGGCTCATGAGGACGTCACCGCTTGAACAAACAACTCACGCTCTCTATTGATGCGATGGGTGGGGATACCGCCCCACAAATGACTGTTGAAGGTGTCGATCTGGCCCTCGGCATGCTCCCGCACGTGAACATACGTATGTATGGCGATGAGAATATCATCGGTCCAATGATGGCTGGTGCGTCACGTCGTATGGCTGATCGAACTGTGTTTATTCATACAGAAGACATTGTGACCAACGACGAAAAGCCGTCCAACGCATTGCGCAACGGCAGAAACTCCAGCATGCGATTGGCAATTAATGCCGTTCGCGACGGAGAGGCGGATGGTGTTGTCTCTGCTGGAAATACCGGAGCACTCATGGCCATGGCAAAATTCGTCATGCGCATGCTACCGGGTATTGACCGTCCCGCCATCGCCACCGTGTTGCCGACCCTGCGTGGACAGACTGTCATGCTCGATCTGGGTGCAAACATCGAATGTGATGTCGATAACCTCGTTCAGTTCGCTGTCATGGGCGAAGCTTTTGCCAGAAAAGTGCTGGGTCTTGAGAAACCGACAATCGGTCTGCTGAACGTGGGGGTCGAGGGCCTAAAGGGCAATGAAGCCGTCAAAGGGGCGTCACAAATCCTGCAGGAAACCCATCTGCCTATCGAGTTTTACGGCTTTGTGGAAGGCGACGACATTGGACTGGGTACTGTTGATGTGGTCGTTACGGATGGATTTACAGGTAATGTAGCACTGAAAACAGCCGAGGGT
>JAJFID010000338.1 GCA_021775325.1 Rhodospirillales bacterium | reverse complement strand
CAGGCTGGCACGCCATTCTCCGCCCCCTGCCCGACTGGCCAGCATGACTTCGCTGAGGTCAGCACCAACCAGCGATGCGCCATCAAGTGTTGCGCGGTGTAGCTTGATGCCGCGCATGACCGAATGATCCAGATTGGCATTTCGCAGATCGGCGAATGACATATCAGACATGATCAGTTCGGAGCGGTTCAGATTGACCTCAGACATGACACTGTAGGACATATCGGCAGCCGACAGATTCATGCCTCCCAGGTCCTCACCCGCTATATTTGTAATTGAAAGATTAGCCCGGTTTCCGGTCTTGCCATTGCTGTTCACCCACTCGTTATGTTCGCGCAGGATTATCTGTATGGTTCTGTCCAGTTGATCCAGCGTCTGCGCAATCTTGGCATCTTTCAGATCAACTTTGGCGAAGTCCATATTATCGAATACTGCCCCGACAAGATCGGCACCAGACATGTCGGCATGATCCAGGATAGTGCCGGAAAACGAGGCACCGTGAAAAACCGCACCACTCAGGTTTGCATCTGAGAAATCAGCGCCTTCAAGATTACAGCCCGTGAGATTGGACAGGGACAGATTGGCCCGGATGAATTTGGCGTTTTTCATGATGCAGTCAGTCAGGTCGGTCTGCACAATAAAAGAGTTTGAAACCCGGGCTCCACTCATGTTTGCCCCCCGGGCAATAGCCTTTTCCATGCCAGTGCCCGTGTCCTCGGAAACCGGCGTGATGTCGCCACCCAGTTTGCGCGCATGTACCAGGGTGCCTTCACGCATATCCGCATCAATCAGTTCGGCACCCGTCAGGTTCGATGCTGCCAGACAAGCAGCCCGCAGATCGACCCGGTTAAGTTTGGCGTTCACAAGATTGGCGTGTCGCAGATCGGCACCAAACAGGTTGCTTTCACTGAGATCGCTACTCCTGATCATGCTGTGGCACAGCAAAGCACCCGTAAGATCAACGCCACGCAAGTTGCGACGACTCAGGTCCTGATATGACAGATCGGTGAATTTCAGGATGGCCCGTGTTCCGCCCATTTGACCAGCGGCAAACTTCTCGTGGCTGTCCATACGTTCATCCAGCTCACGCTGTGTAAGTTTGGTCCACTGTTGTCGATTTCGGTCATCACTGGACACGTGCGAATGTACTCCCTGGTGCTAGAGATTTCAGGTGCCGGTTATGACAGGTATGCCCCAATCCCGCTGTAACACCCATCACAGCCATATATTTCAATTACATACAAGACAATCAATCATAGGACAATTTTGGATACCAGTCTGTTCCACGTCCCTCTGGTGTCAGGTCAAATGCATTCCATACTGGCCAAAGAGCATCCGCATGGCGCGGGTCCTGTCCGTCGTCCGTTGGGACATGGAACAGTTCTGTACTGTAACTGTGATGTATTCCACCATCAATACGGCGAAAAACGTTGAGCAGCGGCAACTGGGCTCCATCGGGAGTTTCCGAGAAGTAATCGCTGTTGTAGGTGTTGTTGCCCGACGAATACAGATTGAGATTATGCCAATCGCGGGCCGCGGCCAGTTGGGCCAGAATGGCTGCTGGGGCTTTTCCCACAACCGCCAGATTGACCCGGTCCATGATATGCGGCGCGCTGCCATTCAGGCCATCAAGAATGGACGCGCATGCCGGGCATGGTTGCTCCGCACCGGGCGCATACATCAGGCTGTAAATGATCAGGCTGTCTTTGCCATCTCTGAACAAGCCTGACAGTGACACCTCTGTTGAGTCGCCCGCAGCACCGGCAGCTTCATATATGTAATCCTCCGGAACCTGTCCGCCGGGCGGCAAGGCGGCCCGCATGGCCGAAACTTCGGAAATCCTGCGTCGTAGTTCCAGTTCCGCCTGCAGTAATTCGTCTCGTGCTGCACGGTATTGCGCTGATTCTCCGGGATAGATCTTGTTGTGAAGAATGCCCATGTTACTGACCTCCAAACAGATTTTGTCTAATGCCTGACATTTATGTTGGCTGACTCATTCCTGATATGACATTACCCAAACTGACAGGAATGTCAGTATCAATTCGGTGAACGATATTGTTGCAACGCCAGATATGGGTTGAGCCGGTCGGGGTTGGCCTCTATCAGTGGGGCCATGAAAAGCAACATACAACCTGTTCACGTCGTTGGTGGTGGCCTTGCCGGGTCAGAGGCGACCTGGCAACTGGCAAATGCCGGTGTGCCCGTCATCCTGCATGAGATGCGACCCGAGCGAAAAACAGACGCGCATTCCACGGATGGGCTGGCGGAGCTGGTTTGTTCCAATTCATTCCGGTCTGATGATGCCGACTACAATGCCGTTGGCGTGCTGCATGCCGAAATGAGACGCATGGGGTCGCTCATCATGTCGGCGGCGGATGCGCATCGTGTGCCTGCTGGCGGAGCGCTTGCGGTGGACCGTGACGGATTCAGTCTGACTGTTTCCCAGATCCTTGAGCAGCATCCACTGGTGAGTATCGTGCGAGAGGAAGTGGCCGGATTGCCGCCGGAAGATTGGGACACTGTGATTGTAGCGACGGGGCCGCTCACGTCGCCGTCCCTGGCCGAAGGGATTCAAAGTCTGACAGGTGAGGACTCATTGGCATTCTTCGATGCCATCGCCCCCATTGTCTATCGTGACAGCATCGATATGGATAAAGCATGGTTCCAGTCCCGCTATGACAAGAGTGCACCGGGCGGTGACGGCAAGGACTACATCAACTGTCCCTTGAACCGGGAGCAGTATGACGCATTCATCAATGAGCTGATTACGGGCCAGCAGATTGAGTTCAAGGAGTGGGAGAAGGATACGCCATATTTTGACGGGTGTTTGCCGATTGAGGTGATGGCCGAACGCGGCCCTGAAACGTTGCGGCACGGTCCCATGAAACCTGTTGGACTGACCAATGCTCATGACCCTGAGCACAAACCGCGCGGTATTGTGCAACTGCGACAAGATAACGCGTTGGGCACGCTGTATAATATGGTGGGATTTCAGACCAAACTGACGTACAGCGAGCAACAGCGGGTGTTTCGTACTATTCCCGGGCTGGAAAACGCTGAGTTCGCCCGGCTGGGTGGGCTGCACCGCAATACATTCCTGAACAGTCCGCGGTTACTGGACGACACTCTTCGCCTTAAACAGCGTCCTGCCCTTCGGTTCGCGGGACAGATTACGGGGTGTGAGGGATACGTGGAAAGCGCGTCCATAGGATTGCTGACGGGGTTGTTTGCCGCTGCAGAGCGGCTGAACATCACTCCTTTTATCCCACCAGTTACCACAGCACATGGGGCAATCCTGAGCCATGTAACGGGTGGCGCTGACGAAAAAACATTCCAGCCCATGAATGTGAATTTTGGACTGTTTCCGCCGTTCGAGCCTGAGCCCGGGGCCAAACGTCTAAAAGGTCGCGACCGGAAAGCCGTCATGGCAGCGCGGGCCCGTTCAGATTTCGACGCCTGGGCGACAACAGTCAGGCAGCAGATTCCGACTGCAGCGACAGCGACCTAATCTCCCCCGAGACACCTTCCAGAGCGTCGTTGCTTAACTCCCGCACAAGAAGGCGATGGTCTTGTTCTCCGGGCATAACAATGCCTCGCGGACTGGCCGGACCGAACCCGAAACGCCCGTAATACTCCAGTTCACCAACCAGCAGAACAATACCGTGGCCCTGGTCGCGGGCGACGTGCATACCATGAAGCATAAGATCGGCACCGATCCCCATGCTCTGGTGGTCTGGATCAACACCGAGCGGTCCCAGCAAAAGTGCCGGTGTTTCCTGTCCGATGATGACCGGCCAGAAGCGTATTGTGCCACACAAACGACCGTCCGCCACAGCGACAAACCTGAGCTGCGGCACATCATTCACGTTGATGCGATAATGGTAGGATTTCTTGTGGTTACGATCAGGACCAAACGCCCTGTCGAGGAGAGTTTCAATGGAGCTTGCGTCGTTGCTGCGGGCTGGAATGATATTAAACATGGTCGCGTCCTAAAGTATCTGTCAGTAGCAAAGCAGGGAAAATAAATTCACTGCGGCTGATTGCTGACCAGATACCTCGGTAACCAAATTAAACAGGAACGGTGTGGAGAGGTCGTAGTCGTGCGTTAACGAGCCGCAGCGCCAATTCGCTGAGCACGTCGTCGTCGCAAACCTGTCGCCAGACCTTTTGGCATGTAATCTCTCCAGGCACTTAAACCCGCCGTATACGGGCATCACGTGCCCCGTGGGTAATTGCCGTGTTTATCCTTCAATTTCCACGCTGTCAACGTCCGCGCGAGGAACTCGTTATTTTTCCAATCAAGCCTGATCTGGCTCCGGCGCGCGGTTTCGTACCATTGTGGTGGCGATCACGCCCGCCAACACCATTATAGCACCGATGATCATCGCCGTTGTGAACTGGTCATCCAGCAACAGGACGCCCGCCGCAATCGAGGTTACGGGTGTGAGCAGGATGAATGGTGACAGTTTGCTGACATCGCAGGTACCGAGCAGATGGTACCACACGCTGTAGCCGAGCGCCGTCATGATCAGCGCCAGATACAGCACAATCGACCAATCCTGCAGGCTTGCGTTTGTCATGGCTTCCCATTGCCCGTCCTCGACAATGAATGATGCGATGGCCATTTGTGGTGCGGCCATTAGAGCCATCCAGGCCAGTAATGTCATGGAAGGAACAGCTTTCAGGCGGCTGACCATAATTTGCGCGAATGCCCACACGGTGGCACCTGCCGCGACAAGGGCAACGCTGTCCAGGTTATCCTCCAGCCGGGGTTCACCCGCTATCACTGCTACGCCACCAAATGCCAGCACCATACCGAGGGCGCGGTACCAGCCGAATTTTTCTTTCAAAAGGATGGTGCCGAGCAAGATAAGAATAGGTGCCTCAAGCTGCACGACGATGACTGCCGTTGATGCGTCGAGACCGCGCAACCCGTTGAAAGTCAGCCCGTATTGAAGCGTCGCGCCGACCAGAGCCACCAGGAATATCTGACGCATATAGCCCCACGGCGGTTTCGTAAACCACACCAGAACCAGTGCCGCAATGCCAAACCTCAGGGACATAATCAGTAACGGCGTAAACTGATCCATACCAATTTTCGCCAAAGTGAAACCGAGCCCCCATGTGCCGGGAACGATCAGCGCGAGCAGCATTTGTGCAGGGGTCATTGCGGTCTCTGGGCTCAGTTTTTGGATGAAGGCACGCGTTTGCCAGATGACCTTACTAGACTGATTGGCAGGCCATGCATAGGTTTTATTTGTGCCCTAAAAAAGTCCAGATTTCTGCCGATAATGTTGCAACGAGGCGAATCGATTCGTTTATTCAGCGAATTCCTGCAATTGTCCGAATCCAATTGTCGGATGTATTACAGCAATGAGATGCAGAAAAACACCTATAAATCTACGTATTATTGTTGCGTATCAAATAGTTAAGGTCCATTTTTAATGTTATAAGGCAAATCAACATATGGTGTCTCGAAACCGGGGGTGGTACAATTTACTGTAGCGGTTATGTCTATTGCGTGAGAGTCCATGAGTCCGTCGGCAATCTATGGCAGCGGTGGAGAGTTTTTTGGGGCGAGAATTAGTGCTGGATCAGGTGCATATCAGGCGCAAAGCCAGGAGGCGAGCCACACTGTCCTTGTTGGCTGTAATCGTGTTGGCATGCTCGACACTCGCCGGTGTTTCGTTTGTTTCCCCCGCCCTTGGGGCGACATCCGAGGTGTCAGGCGAAAGTGATGCCCTTGGTCCGCAGACGATCAAGCTGTTTGAGGCTATTCGGACCGGTAGTCTATCGGCGGTCCAGCAATCGGTCCTGGATGGTGCCAGTCTGGTCGCCCGTGGGCCTGAGGGCAAAACCGCCGCCGAACTTGCCGAGTTCCTGGAAAAATACACCATAACCCTGTTCCTGCGGACTTATGAATCCATCGAACAGACAGACGACAGCCGGGTCACCGAGCAAGTGCCCGCCCCGGCTGCGGAAGACGACTCACAGACGACCGCTGCTGAGACGACGGTTCAGGAAGCAAATGCACCTGAGGTCGAGCCTGGTACAATCGCGGAGACCGTCCAGGCACCGGCGGTGATGCCCGGTTCTGAGTCCGGCACCGTGGATTTGGGAAGCGATCTGCCAGTCGTCACTCTCCCTGTTGTGGATACCCCCCCGGCATCGCAACCTGTGGCCGTGACACAAGGCACGCAGGCCACCGTGACCGAAATTCCGACGCGATCAGAGTCCGTTCCCGAAGTGGCACAGGTGCCGATTGATATACCGATGGGCAGTGAGGACTATTTCTCGCGCCTCAGCGTGCTGAATCCGTCACCGGGCAGTGAACCGGAAACTGAAACTGTCATGGCAGAACCAGTGCCCGCTGATTCGATGACGTCAACGCCGGAGTCGGAAATGACAATTGCGGAGTCCGTCATTCTCGAAATGCCGGAAGCACCCGTGATCATGGATGAACCGATCATCGAACCTGCACCTGAAGCCGTTCCTGTCCCGGGCGCAGACTCCGGATCTTTGAGTGGCATGGTCGCAGAATTTCAGCCACCGCCCGCGCCAAGAAAGCCCGCAAACCGTGAGAGTAGCTCAGAATCAGAATTGTTTGCGGCTGTAGAAGCGACAGAGCCAGTTACGGCACCCGGTGTGGATCCCGAAACTGGTGGCACGACCGAGATGGCACAAACCTTGCCGGAAGGCACCGTACAAACGGGTGAAGAAGAAAGCTTCTTTTCATCCATGCGATCCTTTTCGGACGAACAGAATGGTCTTGGCACTGGTGATCTGACGGCACCACCCGAAAATGAAACAACGAATGCCATGCGCGAAGTGATACGCGGTCTTCCTGAATCCGTGGCGACTGATTTACCGGAGCATGAGTTGATCCGGGCGGCGGTGCTGGAAAAACTGCGTGGAGAGTCTCTGGATCGCATGAATATCCTGGATGAGGCACGTGAGTCGGCGGCCGCGGAAACTGAACTGGATGAGCAATCCAAGGCGCACGAAACAGGCGTTCAGAATGTTCAACGCGATTTGAGAGTGCAGGAATATCTAGCGGCAGTTGGCACGACTTTGGCCCCGGGTTACGTGCCCCCGCCGGATGGCGGCTCGTCTGCGGTTCGATTCCTGCAACGCATCGGGGTCTTGTCCGGGCCAGCAGATACGCAATCCGCCATGGCCGACGAGCAATCTCCGATCATGAGTGCCCTTGAGGAAATTGATCCTGGTGGTGTACTGACCATAGATGAGAGAGCATCGCCCTTCGTTCAGGCAGGTTATAGCGCGCCGCCTGCCGGCAGCTCAGTTGACACAAGCGATGATCGTTCCGTCGCTGTTCTCGGGCAAATGGCCCGGCTGTTTGCCACGCCAGGAATCAGTTCGCCAAGCCTGCTCGGCGGTATTCCCACTCCAGGCTCTATGTCTGAAATGCCCAGTTCCGGTCTTTATGAACCTGCACCGAGTTCTGCCATGGCAATTTTGCCTGCACCTGCACCTGCTACATCTGTAGGCACGTCCACGCAAATCGAGCCGTCAGCCCCTGTTGTGCTGCCACAAAATCCGCCTGCGCCGCCAGCGAGTGATATTACACCGATACCCGGAACAATAACCGAAGCCAATACACTGGAAACGATGCAACCCGTCGATAGCGAATTGCAGCAGGGATGGGAAGCTGTCGCCAGTACGGAGTTGTCGCCAGCGGGTCAAGCGCCGCCAGGGAGTGAGGCCGGTGTTATCGACCGACTGGCACACATGTTTGACCCGGAGAATCCCAACTCGGTGGGCTCAGGTGGTGCTATTCGCGATGCTGCAGGAAATCCTCCGGTTATTTCGGAAAGCGGCGGCAGTTGGGATGTGATTTCGGTCCAGTCCGCACCGTCCGCTGCACGTGTCATGCTGACACCACCGCTCGCGGATGGACAACAGCCAATGGCGTCGAATGCAGTACTGGCGGCTGGCTCGTTGACACTTGGGCAGAGCGCAATTCTGGGTAAAGGTCTGCCGATGGGCAATGATGTCATTGCGCAGAAGAAAGCCTGCATACAAAAGCGCCAGGGAGCGACTACATTTTGTATTGAGGGACTGGACTGGTCTGAAGATATCCAGGAACAACTATACGTAAACACCGTCATGTATCAGGGGCTCAACGCCATTGTGCGGTATGACAATGGCGTTGCTACACGTTACCACAGCCTGTTTCCAAGCGATTCCTTCACGACCATCGTTAATCACTATATTGCCAGACTGGGACAACCCAGTAATGTCTGGCAAAGGACAATTACACCGCTGGCCGCGCCGGCACGCGCAAACCCGACCGTTTCATGGCAGGCCTACAACGCTGCCAGACAGAATCATCTGGTTCTCGAGATTCGTCAGTTTGACGATACACGGGGAGGTTTCCCCGATGAACAGCGTGGTGCGATCATGTTGTACAACGTTCAGGCTGGAACCATATTCCCGCAGGTTTCCGCGTTCGAGCTCATGCGCCTGCGGCCAGGTTAGGCAGCAAATACGGGATCTACACCCGTTTTCGCCAACTGGCCCACATCAGCCTCAGGGTTTTGGCCGGGCTGTGAAGTTGTTGCACGCGGGCATCATAGGGATCGAACGCCGCTTTTCGCAAAACACGGAGATAGTGCTGTGCCACAGGGATAACCAGCACGGACGAGATGGCCTGAGGGTGCAGCCCTTGCGCCAATTGACGGGCCTGTAAAAGATGCATCTCTGCCATTTCCGTGAGTGTTTCAACGAGCGGTACAATGGCCCTTCCATTCGCTTCATGATGCAAATACTCCCACTCAAGCCCTGCACTCTGCAGCAATTTCTGAGGAATGTAGCAACGGCCTTGAGTTGTATGAAATGGTATGGCTCTGATCAGGCCACACAATGCCCACGCAATACCGGCGTGACGGGCCGTTTCATTGAAATTCGATGCGCCTAACTTCGATGCGTCTAATAATGGGCCATCCAGTATCTGCCACGCCAGCGAAACAAGCGTGGAGCTTGTGCCCTCACAATAGTTAATTAACTCGTCAACCGTCTCTGGTGGTTCCCTGTTGATGTCTGTCATGCGGCTATCGATGAGTTTATCGAACAGGCATTTCTCCAGCGTACCGGCGCATATGGTGTCGTACAGCGCCCCAGCGATGCCTGCTGGCCTTGGGCCGTTGTCAAATGCACTCTTGATCTGGTCGCGCCACCATTGAAATCTGATCTCGCCCAGAATGGTTTCACTGACACTATCACAGACGCTGGCAACCTCTGTGTTAAAGGCATAGATAGCCATGAGTTTGGCCCGGTAGGCCTGTGGTGCGGCCATAGCTGTCAGGTATCGGTCCCTGTCCTGCTTTGAAACTTGCTCAAAAACCAACCGCTCCAGCGCGCTATCTGATTCGCTCACACTGCTAATCCCACCAGGAACGTCCCCCAAAACATCGTTTCTTCTGATCCATACAGAGTATTTAAGTGCACAATATCAATCCGTTAAGAAATTTTTCTCGTCTGTCGTCTGTATTGGATTGATGTAGATTTCCAGACCACGTATATAGCACACCAGAATTAGATGGACTCTAAACTTCCATACGGAAGTTTGTGTTTTTGTAGAATAACCAACACCGGAAAGGTATTCATCATGGCTGGCATCCTAACCAACCTGAAATCAACCGTTATTGCAGGCTTCGTGCTCACGATCATCATGGTCCTGGCTGTTGCCGGTATGACGGATTACAGCGTCATGTTCGATCACGCCTATATGGCCTTTATCATGCGCTGGCTCCACGTTCTGTGTGGCGT
>JAJFID010000337.1 GCA_021775325.1 Rhodospirillales bacterium | reverse complement strand
ATGCCTGATCAATGGCCCGCTTGCGCCCGAACACCGTATCCTTCGGTGTGATGGCAACACAGTTTGAAACAGCTCCGCAATCGCCGCAGCCCTCGCAGACCAGCGCATTGATGAATGCCCGTTTGTCCGGGTCGGGATATGTGCCGCGCTTGCGGCGGCGGCGTTTTTCGGCGGCGCAGGTCTGGTCGTAGATCAGCACCGAGACACCGGGCCAGTGGCGGATATCGCGCTGAACCTGATCCAGATCGTCCCGGTGATGAAAGGTTGTGCCCGGCGCGAATGTTGACCCTACAGAATATTTTTCGGGCTCGTCGGAAACAACGGCAATGCGTTCAATACCTTCGGCGCGCATCTGCTGGCTCACCATGGGCACGGTCATGGGGCCGTCCATGGGCTGGCCACCGGTCATGGCGACGGCGTCGTTATAGAGGATCTTGTAGGTCACGTTGGTACCGGACGCCACACCCGCCCGTATAGCCAGCGTGCCGGAGTGAAACAGGGTGCCGTCGCCAATATTGACAAACATGTGCGGGGTTTCCGTAAACGGTGCGCGGCCCAGCCAGTTTGCCCCTTCGGCACCCATCTGTGTGAAGGTATCCGTGCCCCGGTCCATCCACGTGACCATGAAATGGCAGCCAATTCCGGCGGCGGCGTGGGAGCCCTCCGGTACCACCGTTGACGTATTGTGGGGGCAGCCGGAGCAGAAATAGGGCAGGCGTTTGACGTCGCTGGACAGCGCACTGACGCGTTCCGCCCGTTGCTCGATTTGCTGCACATGGGCGAACAGGTTGGACGCGATGCCGTGTGCTGTCAGGCGGCGGGCCAGTACCCGGGCCATGGTGTCGGCATTCAGCTCGTCCCATGCCGGTATGGCCGGTGTTCCATCCGGTGCCAGCTTGCCGGTAATGCGCGGTCGCTGGTTTTCCGACAGGTGGTAAAGCTGTTCTTTCAGTTGTGGCTCGATCACCGCCCGTTTTTCGTCGATGACGATAATCTCGCTCAGACCACGGGCGAATTCGGCCATGCCGTCAGCTTCCAGTGGCCAAGGCATGCCCACCTTGCGGACGCGGATACCCAGGTCCATGGCGCGATCATCATCAATGCCCAGATCCTCCAGTGCCTGCAGGGTGTCCAGCCACGCTTTGCCTGCGGCTACGATCCCGATCCGGGCATCCGGTGGATCGACAATGGTGTGATCGATCTTGTTGGCGCGTGCAAAGGCGGCGACCGCCGGCATCTTGTATTGCTGCAGGCGTTTTTCCACCTGATCCTTGGGGTCGGGCCAGCGTGCATGCAGGCCACCGGTCGGGATATCCACGCCATGGGGCAGGGCAACCTGGACCCGGTTGAGATCAGCGTCGACAGCAGCCGAGGAGTCCATGGTGTCGCTCAGGGTTTTCATGGCGACCCAACAGCCCGAAAACCGCGACATGGCCCAGCCCATGAGCCCGAAATCCAGCAGTTCCTGTACATTGCAGGGCGCAAGGATTGGTATCCACGCATCCATCAGGGCATGTTCGCTCTGGCTGGGTACGGTGGAGGATTTACCGGAAGGATCATCTCCGGCCAGAACCAGAACACCGCCGTGCGGTGACGTACCTGCCAGATTGGCATGGCGGAATGCGTCACCGGACCGGTCTACACCCGGTCCTTTGCCATACCACATGGCAAAAACACCGTCGTGTGTGGCGCCGGGAAACAGATTGGTCTGCTGGCTGCCCCACACGGCAGCGGCGGCAAGGTCCTCATTGACGGCCGCCTGAAATCTGATGTCATGGGAGTCTGCCATGGCTCGCGCTCTGCCAAACTCCATATCCACCGTGCCGAGAGGAGAGCCGCGATAACCGGTCACGTACCCCGCCGTGTTCAATCCGGCGGCCAGATCGCGTCGACGCTGCATGAGTGTCAGTCGGACCAGTGCCTGGGTCCCCGTAATGAACACGCGACCGTCATCAAGAGTATACTTGTCGTCCAGAGATACGGTGTGCAGCTTCATGGCTGAAAGTTTATCACTGGGGTTTGGTGTCTTGTCCAGCGGTTATCAGCTTGTTCAGCCCCAGAGCAAAAAACATGCCCATGCTGACAATCACCAGTCCGGAAAGCTCCCAGATATTTGGAGTTTCATTCAGAGCCAGATAGGCCAGTAAAACAGTTACACCGGGAACGAGCGCGGCAAACAACGCACCACGCGCGGCACCCATGATTCGTACGGCCCGGCTGTAGAACAACAGAGCCAGCAGGCCGGCAGCAATGCCCTGGAAGCCGCCCTGAACGAGGATCTCGTCCACGGAGGCCTGTGGAAGGTTGCTGTCGGCGAACACGGCATAGAGGGGCAGATACACAACCATCGAAATTACCGAGACAACAGCGGTAGCACGCAAGGGACCGGTATCACATGTGCGAAGCACTACTGTATAGGTTGCCCACAGCATACCAGCACACATGAACAGGAGTTCGCCCATCCAGGCATCATCACCCGCAACGCCACTCAACCCTTCTCTGCCGATCAGGCCGATCCCGATCAACAGAATGCCATAACCCATGAGGCGTATGCGATCCGGCCTATCGCCAAGAAAAATCCAACTACCGATCATAGTCGTTGTCAACATGGTGCTTGGAATCAACACGCCACCGTGACCGGCAGGCGCAAACCTGAAGCCGCTGGCAGCGGCCAACATGTAGAACAAGCCTGCACCGGCGGCGAGGACAATTGCCTTGGCCCAGCCGATCCCCTGAACGCCGTTCTTCACGAAAATGGGCAGCAGCAACAGGCCAGCAATCGAGAACCGTAAGGCTGTTAAATCATAGGCGTTGAGGGTTTGCTGCACGCCAAATCGGGTGACAACGGGCCACGCCCCCCATATGAGTGCTGCCAGCAGGCCAAACAGAATACCCGTGGCAACCGACTCGTTGTCGGATCTGAACAGACGTAGAAAGGCGACCATAGGGTGCCCGGTACTCCCATTGATGATGGTATGCGCAATCCATGGATGATGATCCGCCGGAGATCAACAAAATACTCCGGCTATATTGTCACCGGGACAATCCGGGCTAGTGATGGCCGGACATCATGCCGCGTTTCTCAAAATACTTCTGATGGCTTTCCTCTGCGCGCCAGAATGTGGGGGCCGGTTCGACGATGGTCGCAATGGGGCGGCCGAACGGCCCCGTATTGGCCTGTGCCTTTTTGGAGGCTTCAGCCTCATCCTGTTGTTCAGGTGTATGGCAGAAAATGGCACTGCGATACTGGGTGCCCACATCCGGGCCCTGACGATTGGCCTGTGTCGGATCGTGGCAATCCCAGAATATGTCCAGCAGTTGCTTGTAACTGACGACATCGGGATCAAATTCCACCTGCACGACTTCCGCGTGGTTTGTGGTGCCGGTGCAGACGTCGCGATAGCTGGGGCTGTCTGTATGTCCACCCATGTATCCGACGGCGGTTTTGGTGACGCCGTTTACTTTACTGAAGGTGACTTCCGGTCCCCAAAAACATCCAGCGGCAAAGGTCGCAGTCTCCATGGCAAGTTCCTCCCACAATTAGCCCGATGAACAATTGATAATGTGGCCGATAGTGTTCGAATATCAAGTCTTACTCGGCGGCATCCGCATTGATTGCGGACAGTTTAGCTGAACAAACCACACCTTCGTTGCGCTCGAAATAACGTTGTTCGCTCTCGTCTGCGCGGTGGAAAGGCCCGACGGTTTCGATCGTCGTGGTAACGGGTGATGAGAACCGGTTGGACGCACGAACATGGGCGCGTGCAGATTCGGCAATCTGGCGTTGCTCATCATCGCTTACAAAAAGAACTGATCGCTCCAGAGACGGACGGCCATCTTCGGGGCGATGGGTATCGCGCGCGGCGTCATGACAGTCCCAGAAAGTATTCAGCAACTGCGCATAACTCACGAGACCCGGATCGTAGTCAACTTGCACCACCTCTACCATGCACAGGGCCTTGGCTTGCTGGTCTGATGAGGGACCGCCGGTATCACACAGCGAATCAGCCATGAAGCCAACGGCAGTTTCCGTAACGCCGTTGACAGCACGAAACGAGGCTTCTGCACCCCAGTAACAACTGGCACCAAACACGGCACGATGATGTTGATTGCTCATGGCCGGAACATAACCGGCAAACTGTAAATCGCCAAGCATAAGTCCCGCCTAAACCCGACCTACGGCGTAATGGATTGACAGCAGCACTCGCTCCGGATGGCTGCTAAATTGCTGATTTTATTGAGCAATAGTTGACCGGATCGCCTAAAACGATGTTCAATGGCAGGTGATTCCTTCAACCGCATCAATTGCTGACAGGAGGTATGTTATGTCACTGGCACTTCAACTGGACGGTTACCGGCTGACAACGGCGGATATTCTTTACCATTGGCCCGACCATCCCGACTTGTTGCAGAATTTCATCTGGCAGCAACTGGACATCGCGCCTGAGTTCCCGGAACTGACCAGGTTTTTGACCTACTGGGAGGAAAATCTGGATGGACCTCTGCATTCCGTCACAGTCGCCAGTAAAGCACTGGTGGAACCGGCAGAGTTCCGATGGGCTACGTGTGAGCTGAAATTGCACTGAGTGACAACCTGGGCTAACGGCGACCGGACAGGGAGCGGCCTTTCATGGTTTCCCGGTAGAATACGAACAAGCCACTGCCTGCAATTAGGACCATGCCCAGTATGGACATCAAATCGGGTAAATCGCCCCAGAGCTGGTAGCCCCAGAATACGGCCAGCGGCAGTGAAATGTACTCAAAGGGTGCGACCATGGCTGCCTCAGTCAGGCGATAGGCCTGTGACACAAGATAACCGGCCATTGCCACAAGAAAACCGGCGAGCACCATGACGATCAAGTCGTCAAATACAGGCCAGACCCATGCTCGCAACAGAAAATCCAATGTCGGGTCTGTGCCGTCACTGAATCGTCCGTCGCCAACGCTCAGTCCAATTGACAGTGAAACGACGATATAGGTGGCGTGAACGTAGAAGGCGAGGGTCGATGCCTTGTCCCGTACACCCAGTTTTCGGGTCATCATCTGCATGAGGGAGTAGGCCACGGCTGCCGCGATAGGCAACAAGGCAGTCATTTGCAGCATGCCTGATCCCGGCCGGACCATGACAAGAACGCCAACGAAACCTACCAGAACGGCTGACCACCGCAGGGCACCGGCCTTTTCGCCCAAAATTGGTACAGCAAGGGCGGTAATGAACAGCGGAGCCAGAAAAAATAACGCCGTGGTTTCTGCCAATGGCAAGGTGGCGAGGCCCAGAAAGAAACCCATGTTGGCGCACATGACCAGAAGCCCGCGCAGGATATGCAACCATGGTCGGCGCACACGCAGGATGGATAGTCCGCCCTCAAGATGCACAAATATCAACGTGAAACTTATAGCCACAACGGCGCGGACCAGGACGATTTCGTGCAGCGGATAGTCGCCGCTCAGCCACTTGATGGTACTGTCGTTGGCCGTGAAAAATACGATCCCGAGCATGACGCACAGTATGGCCCGAAAGCGGGCATCGAGTGAGCGCAGGGCTGGGATCATGGGGTTATGCTGCGTTTGTCCAGTCCAGGATGACTTTGCCTGAGTTGCCAGAACACATGATATCGAAACCCTGTTGGAATTCGTCGATCGGGAAGTGGTGGGTGATGATGGGCGAAATATCCAGACCCGATTGTAACATGGCGGCCATCTTGTACCAGGTCTCAAACATTTCGCGGCCGTAGACGCCTTTGAGCTGCAATCCCTTGAACACGACCCATTTCCAGTCGATGGATGCCTCGTCCGGCATGATGCCCAGAATAGCGACCCGGCCTCCATGGTTCATGGTCTTGAGCATGGACCGGAACGCCTGCGGGTTGCCAGACATCTCAAGGCCTATGTCGAATCCCTCCACCATGCCCAGGTCTTCCAT
>JAJFID010000336.1 GCA_021775325.1 Rhodospirillales bacterium | reverse complement strand
CAATAGCGAAGAATGGGGTGCCTGGATGCAGGGCGCACGCGGTTTTGGTAAGGCAATCTGGGAAGCGGTAGGCGAACGCAAGAGCCCGAAAATTGTGTTTGAACATCCCGGCGAGGCAACGTTGCCCACATCCGGGTTCATATGCGATACAGGCGGCATGATCGTGATCTGCGCTGGCACGACCGGGTACAACATCACCATGGACTTGCGGTATCACTGGATGATGCAAAAGCGCCTGCAGGGCAGTCACCTTTCCAATGATGAGCAGGCGACTGCCGTCAACGAACTGGTTATCGCCGGTAAGGTTGACCCGTGTTTGTCTGAGACATACTCCTTCGACGAGATTGGCCATGCCCATCAATTGATGCATGAAAACAAGCATCCATCGGGGAATATGGCTTGTCTCGTGAATGCGACAGAAACGGGGCAGGGCGCAAACTAAAACTTGGCATTGAGGTTTTACCACCGGGTCGTTAAAAGACTGGCACGAATCTGCTACTGATATGTCCATTGATGAATCAATGACGCAAGGCAGGCAGATTGTTTCGTGAGTAAGATCGACAGGAGGCACCCATGGCCCGCAGAAAGGCGCAAACGAAATCCAGGATCATTCTGTTTAACGTGGTCTATGAAGATGGTGGACTAAGTTCCAATCGAAAAGTGTCCAGCGATCTACTTGACGACAAGTTCGGTGAAGACCCAGAGGATCTCGCACGGGTTGCTATTGAAGATCAGGATAGAGTTGTTGCCGAACGTTCCGGTATGGCAAAATCAAAAATCAAATCCATTACACGCATTAACTAGGCATTCCTCTGTATTCTACTCTGCGGCAGTGTCCCTGGCATCTTTCTCCTGAGCCAGAAACCCGCCGGATTGACGGGCCCAAAGCTCGGCGTAAAGACCTCCTTGTTCCAACAATGATTCGTGCGTTCCATCCTCGATAATTTTTCCTTCGTCCATGATTACAAGCCGATCCATGGCGGCGATTGTGGAAAGACGGTGGGCGATGGCAACAACTGTTTTGCCTTCCATCAGGTTGAACAGACTCTCCTGTATGGCTGCTTCCACTTCTGAATCCAGTGCGCTGGTTGCTTCATCGAGTATCAGGATGGGGGCGTCTTTGAGTAGTACGCGGGCAATCGTTATCCTTTGGCGCTGGCCACCAGACAGTTTGACACCCCGTTCGCCAACATGTGCATCGTAACCCGTTTGACCCCACAAATCCTCCAGTTCAAGGATGAATTCGTGGGCATGGGCTTTTTTTGCAGCGGCGACAACATCATCCATGGTCGCATCAGGACTGCCGTACCGAATATTGTCATAAATTGATCGATGCAGGAGTGATGAGTCCTGTGTCACCATCCCGATCTGCGCTCGCAGGCTTTCCTGAGTGACTCGCGTAATGTCCTGGTCATCAATTTTTAGCTCACCGCCTTGCAGGTCGTAAAATCTGAGCAGGAGATTAACCAACGTGGATTTTCCCGCACCCGATCGTCCAACCAGTCCAATCTTTCCGGCAGGCTCCAGGTGCAGCGTGAGGTTTTCAATCACACCCTGATCGATATCCTCCCGATCCTTTCCATAGTTGAATGAGATGTTGTCATACGTAATTCGACCCTCAGTTACCACGAGCGGCACGGCATCAGGTGCGTCAACAATCTGCCTGTCCCGGGCAATGGTTTCGATTCCGTCCTGCACGACACCAACGTCTTCAAACAGCCTCGAAACTTCCCACATTACCCATTGGGACATGCCTTGCAGTCGCAATACCAATCCCATTGCAAATCCTATGGCGCCCACGGTTATGGCGTCCAGATGCCAAAGCCAGATACCAAGGCCGCACACAGAAAAAATCAACGCGCCATTGATGGCGTATAGAATGCTGATCAAGACAGTCGATAAACGCATTTGCCGGTAGACGGTGTCGAGGAACTTTTCCATACCATCGTGGGCATAAGCATCTTCGTGCTCGGCGTGGGCAAACATCTTGACGGTGCTGATGTTGGAATAACTATCGACGACCCGACCTGTAACGACTGAGCGGGCGTCAGCTTGCTCCATGGATACACGCTGCATACGGGGAATAAAGTACCATAATGTGGCGACATACCCCATTAACCAGATCAACATTGGTGCCGTCATGCGTAAATCACTTGCCGCAAACATAACCACAGCAGCCGTAAAATAAACGATTACATAGAGAAAGACCTCGGTGAATCGCATGGTCGTATCACGGACCGCCAAAGATGTTTGCATCATCTTTGTAGCAATCCGACCAGCGAAATCATCGTGGAAGAATGTCATGCTTTGTCGCAACAGATATCGATGGGCTTCCCATCGAATTCGCATGGCGAAATTACCCATCATTCCCTGATGGATGACCGCCTCGTAGTAAAATTTCAGAAGGGGGATGGCGACAAGAACGAGGGTCGACATCCACAAGAGATATGTCCCGTTGTCCTGCCAGAATGTCTCCCGATTAGCGTTGGTCATGAGATCAATCAAGTTACCAACAAACGAAAACAAATAGACTTCAATCAATGCGATGATGGTAGCGAGCGACGAACTGGCCAGTAGAAGCGGCCAAAACGGCTTGGCGTAATGACAAATGAAGCCCAAAAATGATACAGGCGGCTTGTTCGGTGGAGCAGGTGGAAACGGACCGCTGAAATCTTCCAACCAGCGAAAAAGGGCTGC
The DNA here is from genome assembly GCA_021775325.1 of Rhodospirillales bacterium. Lineage (GTDB taxonomy): Bacteria > Pseudomonadota > Alphaproteobacteria > Rhodospirillales > Casp-alpha2 > JABJGO01. The sequence goes on along the minus strand of JAJFID010000336.1, from coordinate 3,132 downwards.
GATCACCTACTAATCTCCATTATGCCATTGATGCCACCCGGCATTTCATTGAATGAATGAACGGGCTCGCGTTGATACTATTCTACCGTAACCGGTGGTATTGGGTTATGGTAGTCAATCGCTCAAATCAATGAAATGGAAGAATGATGAGAAAACTTAAAAAAATCGCGGATGAGACTACTCAAGATATCAATAATGTACTTACCAATCCGTTGACTGAGGAACAGGTCGACAAGATATCGGAAATCGTTGAAAACGCCGTAATTCGCGGTTTGTTAGAAGGACAACATAGAGCCGTTGATGCGGCGAGGCGATGCGCAGAGCATGATGACGAAGAAGCCAAACGTTATGCAGAAGCTATAAGGCACGAAAACGATGTGCTGATCGCGAACTTGTCCAGTTTACGATAATTTAAAATGGAATATGGGATTTGGTTGTAAAGATTGGACTGGACACAGAATCGGGCATGGCGGACCGGCACACACTTGAATCGGACCTCGCGCCGCTGGTTGTCATTATTGACGACGATCTTGTGCTGTCCAAGAAACTCAATGCGGTATTTTCCCAGAATGGATTCCAGGTCCTTTGTGCATTAACGGCTGAACAGGGGATGGCTATTCTGACCACCAAAGATGCCGACGTCGTTGTCCTCGATGTCATGCTGCCTGATCGCCTGGGATATGAGATGATCGGTGATATCAGGAAAACCTGTGATGCGGCCATCGTCGTGTTATCCGAACGCGGTGAAGTTGAGGACAGGATCACCGGTTTGGATAAGGGGGCCGACGATTATGTCGCGAAACCCTTTGATTCCCGCGAATTACTGGCGCGTGTCATGGCAGTCATGCGCCGAGGCCACATACAGGAAAATCAGGCTGGAACAGACGTGGCGCTTTGTTTCGCGGGATGGTGTATCAATCCCACTGCACGGTCGGTGACGAACGGCGACGGCCACAAAGTAAAACTGACAAGTAAGGAGTTCGATCTGCTGTTGGCGTTTGTCAGGAATGCTGGAACGTCATTGACCAGAAACTGGCTTCAGTTTGCTGTCAACCAAAGAGACTGGCACCCTGACGACAGGTCACTGGACAATCTGGTCGCCAGATTGCGCCGGAAATTGGGCGCGGATCCCGAACTCGGTGATGCAATAGTATCTGAGCGTAATGTAGGGTACAGGTTTGTTACTGCAGTTACCCCGAAGATATAGCCAAGACCAAGAGCTTATCTGGTGTCCGTAACATCACAAGGGAGCAGTAGTATCCAAGAGAAGTTGATGAACCCAGAGGCTAATTCTCCAGGATCAGAATCTGACAAGTCGCAGTTACATTCGTTTCAAAACGTCAATGTAATTGATCAAACATATTTTGATTCTGAACTCGACCTTCTTGGACCGGAAGTCATGGTTCAGGTCATCGAGTTGTTTATCGAACAGGTTTCCGAAATTCAGCAAGAACTGAGCACATTGTCGCTTGGACAAGATGGCTATAGATGTCTTCTGCTTCCCCATCAGTTGGCAAGTATGAGCGGAACGCTGGGGTTAGCGCAGCTCAACGCGCTGTGTGCGGACATTCAGGGTTGCGCAAAGCGAAATGATAAAGACGGGTTTGAAGCTCTCACCATGCTCCTACCCGACTGCATCGGTGAATCCGTAAGGGTCCTCGGCGATGCCTGCCCGGGAACAATTACGCTACCTCGCCACGTAACTGATATGTCGTCAAACCTGTCAGAGGAGCCAGAATCTGGGCAAATACCAGTTGTGAGCGGGCACATGGCCTTATTCGTAAGTTTTCCAATTGCGGCGCTGGTTATCAGTGCCTCATTGTTCTCGGCCGCAATTGTTTATTATTCTCGTGCCCACATTCAGCATTTCGAAAATCTGGAACTATTCGGTTTTTACCTGCTGCTGGCTGTCGCTGTAACTGGAATATCCATTTACGCGTATCGTCGGGCAATCAGCCGTTCGTTAGGAGAGTTACATGACGCGTTGAAAACAGGCAAACCTGTAGCGTCCGTCCAAAATACACTTGGCAATCAATTTGGCCGCGACATTGGGAAAACAGGTGAGGCATACAACATGCTGTTGATGCGCCATGCGGCCAAGGAAGACGAACTCCGCAAGGCAAAGGAAAAGGCGGAACGGGCAGTGTGGGCGCAGTCAGCATTCCTGGCCAATGTCAGTCATGAAATTCGGACACCAATGAACGCGATAATTGGCCTGAGTGACTTGGCCAACGAAGAAGAAATGTCAGACAAATTGAAGTGGTATCTGGAACGTATGGACGCGTCCGCTCATACATTGCTCGCCATAATCAATGATATTCTCGATATTTCAAAGATTGAAGCCGGCAAGATGGAGGTCGAGTATTCCATATTCAGTATTCAGGAGGTGACTGAAAATCTGTCTGCCCTTTTCAGTTACCGTGCCGCGGAAAAAAATATCCAGTTTCGTTGCATTACGATACCCGAGGTCCCGCCATTAATGGTGGGCGACCCTATTCGGTTAGGCCAGGTCTTATCCAATCTGATCGGGAATGCCATCAAGTTTACGAACGCTGGTGAAGTCAAGGTAACGTTTGAATGTACACCCGTCACAGAAGAGAAAATTACCTTGCGCGTTGAGGTAAGAGATACGGGTATCGGGATCGAAAAGCCGGAGCAGGACAAGATTTTCAAACCTTTTGAACAACTGGTATCTGGTACCGGTCACAGGTTCGGTGGCACAGGACTGGGCCTGTCAATCAGTCAGGCGCTGGTTGATGTCATGGGGGGTCGGATTCAAGTAAGGAGTGAACCGGGAAATGGTGCGTCATTCTGGTTCTCAATTACGACTGATCGGGCTGACCGCCACGAGCACTTTGCTCAGTTAACAAGCGATACGGGAGATTTACGGCCTGATGCCGTGCGGCGCGGACGCATGGTACCGCCAGAGGAACTGGCAGGTCGACGCGTGCTCCTTGTCGAGGACCTGGCTATGAATCAGTTTGTAATCACCGAGATTCTTCAGAAAGCGGGTGTCGAGGTAACCGTCGCCGATCACGGCATTGATGCGATTGATATTCTGGAGCAAGACCTGGCGGCAAATCGTGTGTTTGATGCGGTCTTGATGGATATTGAAATGCCCCGCATGGACGG
>JAJFID010000335.1 GCA_021775325.1 Rhodospirillales bacterium | reverse complement strand
GGCTTACGATTCACTTCCTCCTGATCAGCAGGAGCTGTGTGATGGCCTGGAGGTCGTGAACGATGTGTCCGGTTTGCTAACGTATCTTGATGATCAGGGCGGAGATACGGAAGCCAGAAGAAACAGACTGGAATCCCCGGTCATCTGGCCCCTGGTTCGTGCGCATCCGAGAACGGGGCGCAAGGCTCTGTACTTTGGTAACCAGGTGAGCGTAGGTATTGTCGGATGGGATGATGCCAGGGCGATAAGGTTTTTCTCCGAACTGACAGAACATGCTTGTGACCCGGCATTTCAGTACCGCCATAAATGGCAGGTTGGCGATGCGGTTCTATGGGACAATCGCCGCGTACTGCATGCGGGAACGCCTTATGATCTTGCCGGTGCGCCGCGCGAGATGCACAGAACCACCATCAGAGAAACTGAACCGATCTCGCGTGTCAGAACCGAACGTCATAGATGATCAGGATTAACCGCTCTGCTGGTACAAAAGTGGACTTTTGACTACGTGTGTTACCTACAACTACGCAATGGTGAACACCATTCAGCCCCGAAACGCCTCAACTCCCCCGCAAATCTTTCAGGAACTGGTCAAATATGGCACTGATGCCCTGATTAGCGGCATCGACGGCAGCCTTCACTGTGCCGTCCGCAGCAGCCACGGACAGACCGTAACTTTTGACCAGTCTGACCTTGCCGTTGCTCTCCCGGGTTACGGCGATTTCCAGTTCCACGTAGGCTTTGGGTGTTGGCCCCCGGACCATCTCAAGCCGGCTGACCCGGCCTGACAGAACGTAGTCAGCATCGGCCCGCATTTCAGGTGTCACAATTGTGGCGGCGGCAGCGGCGGAACGCAGGTACGACATCAGCTCATCACGGATCATGATTCCGGGTGGCTCGGCCCAGAAATCATAATTGTATTCCTGCAGCGTCGTCGCACCTTCGCTTTCCACATGAATGATGGCCCGTCCTGCAACCAGCCCTTCGGCACTGAATGGCCCCATTTCCAGGGTTCCGGGTATCTGCAGGGAACCTGTGGCAGGATGCTCAACATCAATGCGATAGTATCGATCCTGTGGCGCGGGCGGCTGTGGTGCACAGGCCGCCACCAGCGCAACAACAGACAGGCTCAGGAACAGGGCGTATAGGGATCGTGATCGCATGATGCTATTCCTCACTCTGTCGCGTTATCAACGGGTGGCGAGCCGCCCAGTAACAGACCCGGATTCTGCCTGATCTGACGGCTGAACTCGTACATATTGCGCGATGTTCCATCCAGATGGTGGTTGATGGAATCGATATGACGAGCCAGCGTCGCCGCCGTATGCTGCAGGTCTTCCATGGTTTGAGCCAGATCCTCCTGGCTGTTTTCCATCAACTCGTTGGCAGAACCAATCATGAGATTGCCCTCGATCATGAGATTATCAAGCGTGGCCGAGGCTTCATCCAGATTGTCGAGGATACCCTCGAGCTTTTCGCGATTCTGCTCCGTCATCAGCGCGTTGATCTGTTCCGTGGATCGGCTGAGGCTTTCACCCAGTTCCTCCAGGTCGCCCGCGAACAGGCCAAACTGGTCTACAATAACCGGTGCTTTCATTGACAACACATCAACCAGCGTGCGGGCCTGCTCGAAGATCACACGGCCATCGTTTTCCAGCAGGTCAGCCAGAATGCCGCCGCCACGGGTCAGGTTTGCCAGCAGAGGTTTGATGTCTTCTTCCGTCAGGTTGGAAATCTGGCCCGCCACGCCCTCAACCACATCAAACAGATTAGTGGCTTCGTTGGCGGTAATCTGCTCGCCCGGTTGCAGCGCCGTTTGTGAGTCTCCTGCTGAAATATTCAGGCTGATGGCCGACAACAGGCTTGATGCACCGACCTCGGCCACTGAATTGTTCGGTATGCGCCAGCCCTTGCTCACATCAAAGTTGATGCGAAACACCATGCGGCCATCGCGTTCTTCCGGCACCACCTCGGTTACCTGACCTATCGGATAACCTTCATAAAACACCTGGGAGCCAAACTTTACCCCGGTCACGTTCCGGTAGATAGCATGATAGGATTCCGTCGGACCAGTCTGGCCCAGCAACCAGGCGACGGAAACCACCAGCCCGCCAATCATCAGTATAACGAAGGTCCCCACGAGCAGGTAATTGATCTTGTTACTTCTCATAGCTGGGCGCCTCCGTACATATCCTCGCCCGTAAGGCGTCTAAGGTAAACATCAACATCGACTTCATCGCTATCCGGTTCTCTGTTCAGAATTTTCTGGATCCGTTCATTGGGTGAGTTCCGTATTTCTTCCGGTGTGCCGATAAACAGAATGTCGCCGCGATCCAGGACCGTCATGCGATCGGCAATCTTGAACGCACTGTCCAGCTCGTGAGTCACAACAACGATGCTCATGCCCAGTGCATCGCGCAGCCTGAGGATCAGTTCGTCCAGTGCCGAGGCCACAGCGGGATCCAGTCCGGCGGACGGTTCGTCACAGAACAGGATTTTCGGGTCCATAACGCAGGCCCGGGCAAAGGCCGCGCGCTTGATCATGCCACCTGAGAGTTCCGCCGGCATCAGGTTCTCGAACCCGCCCAGTTCCACTACTTCCAGCTTCATGCGGACCATGATGTCCATGGTCATACGGTCCAGTTTTGTATGCTCAAACAGTGGCAGCATGACATTCTCGCCCACTGTCATGGAACTGAACAAAGCACCGCCCTGAAACGCCACGCCCAGTTTTTTGCGCAGATCGAACATCTGCTGCATGCTCAGATCATCAATGTTCTGGTCCAGAATGGTCATGGTGCCCGACGTTTTGGCCTCCAGCGCCATCAGATGCCTGAGAAGCGTGGACTTGCCCGACCCGGAGCCACCCATGATGACCATGATTTCACCGTCACGCACTTCCATGCTGATACCGTTCAGAATTTGCCGTGTACCGTAATGGGTGACCAGATCACGCACTTTAATGACACTGGTGAATTCCTGTTCGGTGTTTTGTTCCGCACTCATCGTCTCTTCCTCAACCCAGCGTCGCGATATAGGCGAAAATCATGTCTGTCAGCACAATAGCGGAAATCGCCTGCACCACAGACCGGGTCGTTACCTTGCCAACACCTTCGGCACCACCCGTGACAGACGCTCCGTTGACCACACCTATGATGCAGATCAGCACACCAAACAGGATACTTTTACCAAGCCCGTGCATGAGATCGCCAACGCTCAAAACGTCTACCACCTGGTCAAAATAGGCTGCGAGTGAAATATCCAGGGTGAATTGCACGTACAAACCGGCGGCCAGCAATCCCACAACGTCGCACAGGAACGTAAGGAGGGGCACCATGATCACCATGGCAACCAGGGCCGGTACCACGAGAAACCGGACCGGGTTGATACCCATGACGTGAAGGGCGTCCAGTTCCTGATTGATGCGCATGGTACCAAGACGTGCGGCCAGTGACGATCCTGTGCGCCCGGCGATGAGAATACCCGTGATGAGAGGGCCAAACTCGCGCACAATCGCAAAGGCGATGCCAAATGTGACGCGGCTTTCCGCGCCAAAAATCTTGAGTGTGTAGATGCCCTGAATAGCCAGCATGACGCCAATGGCCGCATTCAACAGTACCAGTATGGGAATGGCATAAATGCCCGTCTCCATCATCTGCACGACGACAGAACCGGCGCGAACCGGTTGCCCGTACCGCCGCCCCATGAACAACCAGAACACGCTCTGGAAAATAAGGGTCGCGCCGTTACCGACCTCTTCAACGGCGGTAATTGTCTTGCGCCCTACATTATCTGCAGTTCGGGTAAACAGACCTGGTGGTATTTCGCTCAATGTTCGATCTCTGGTTCAGTTCAGCTCAACAATTCACCCGGACTTCGCAAGCGCATCTTCAATGGTGTCACAAATATCGAAAACCTTGTCCAGGCGCGCTAGCTGCAACACCCGCATGGCCGCCTCTGACACCGATACCAGGATATAATCCTGGCTTTTCTTGCGGGCGTTCTGAAAGCTTTCCACCATAGAAGCAACACCCGATGAATCGATGTACTCAACGCCCGACAAATCCACCAGTACAGCCGAGCCTTCTTCCACACAGGCTAGCAGTACCTTTCGGACTTCCGGCGAACTTTGCAGATCAATATCACCGGTAAAGGAGACGATCTGCGCACCCCCCTGTTCTCTCTTGGAGTATTCCATTTAGCATTTTCCCTTCTTCGATTTGCTGGCCTGTTTCAACCAATCTTTTTAGTCATTCTCAGGATATTACCACCTTCTGCGGTTCGCGGTAAAAATTCCACCGAATCCATGATTTCCTGTATCAAATGTGTGCCCAGCCCACCCGGTCTTACGTCATCCAGATCCCGGGGTTTGACTGTATCCGGATCAACAGTATCCGCATCATCCGCAAGCTCGAACACCAGCCTGTCATCACAATGGGCGATGACAAGCTCCATGAGACCATCACTGCGGTTCTTGTAGGCGTAACGGATGACATTCTGGCAAGCCTCATCCACGGCCAGCACCAGATCATGCACAGCCGCATCCACCACGCCCGCCAGCCGGGCACTGTCCCCAACCACAGATCGCAACAACTTGAGACGGTCCGGCACCGCCGGAACCGACAGTGTTGCCAGAACCACATCCAGGGCAGGTTGAGACTCTTCATCCTCCTCGTGTTCCCTGCGCTCCTGCAAAGCATCCGCGTCGTCCACACCCAGCATGGTCAGATCATCGCGCAGAACCGTTGTATCGGTGTTTTCAATGGCACCAATGACAGTCGCCAGCCGCTCCGAAACCGGGGCGGCTCTGGACTCCTTGAGAAGTGATAACACACCATCCACACCTAACTCTGTATCGCCTTCCACATAACCCTCGGTCAGGCCATCCGTAAACAGATAGAACGCACCGCCGTTCATCTCTATGTCTTCCACCGGATAGCCGCTTTCCGGCACAACCAGTGGCGAAATGCCCAGTGGTGGTGCGTCCGCCGGGAAATCCTGGAAATTCCCGTCGGCGTCCTGCAGCAAGGGAGGTTCGTGGCCTGCATTGGCTATTCTCAACCGTCCCGTGGACGGGTCATAAATGCCGCCCACCATGGTCACAAACATGCCCCGCGTGGCG
>JAJFID010000334.1 GCA_021775325.1 Rhodospirillales bacterium | reverse complement strand
GCCTCGACAGTGGTCCTGCCGAAGGCAGTGTCACCGTCAGTGCTGATGGTTCCTACAGCTTTGATCCGGGTTCAGACTTCCAGGACCTGGGTGTTGGCGAAACCCGCGATGTCACGTTCACCTACGAAGTGGACGACGGCCAGGGTGGCACGGATACGGCGACTGCGACGGTTACGGTTACGGGTTCCAATGATGGCCCTGTTGCGACCGACAACCTGACGGCGGATGCTTCCGAGGACGGCGCGGCTGTCACCGGTCAGTTGGGCGGTACGGATGTTGATGGTGATAATCTCACCTTCAGCCTCGACAGTGGTCCTGCCGAAGGCAGTGTCACCGTCAGTGCCGACGGTTCCTACAGCTTTGATCCGGGTTCAGACTTCCAGGACCTGGGTGTTGGCGAAACCCGCGATGTCACGTTCACCTATGAAGTTGACGACGGCCAGGGTGGCACGGACACGGCTGAAGTCACGGTTACGGTAACGGGCTCCAACGATGGTCCTGTGGCGGCTGTTGACGATCTTGGTGAGATTGCTGAAGACGGTGCATTAACATTCAGCACGTTGGATATTCTGAGCAACGATAGCGATGTTGATGGCGATTCCCTGACAATCACGGCATTTGGTGAGCCGGAACATGGCACACTCTCTGTCAATGATGATGGTACGTTCACGTACACACCAGATGAGAACTACAACGGTGAAGATTCCTTCACGTATACGATCTCTGATGGCAACGGCGGCGTGTCTACAGCGACGGTTAACCTGACGGTTGACCCGGAAAACGACAATCCGGTGGCTATGGATGACGTGTTCAGTGGTTCCGAAGATGGCGTAATGACATTTTCGTCGGCTGACCTGTTATCTAATGACAGTGACCTTGATGGCGACAGCCTGTCAGTCACAAGTTTCGATCAGCCTGAGAATGGTACGCTGACCTATGACGCGGACAGTGACACATTCACGTTCACGCCGGATGAGAACTGGAACGGCGATACATCATTCAGCTACACGGTTGAGGACGGCAACGGCGGATCGGATGTGGGCGGTGTTACGCTTAACGTTGCTGCTGTAAATGATGACCCTGTTGGCAATGATGACTCGCTCAGTGGTACTGAAGACGGCACTATTACGTTCACTGCGGATGACTTGCTGAGCAATGATACTGACGTGGATGGAGATTCACTCTCAATTGCATCATTCGAACAACCGGAGAATGGTACTATTGTCGATAATGGTGATGGTAGCTACACCTTTACGCCCGATGAAGACTGGTCGGGTGATACATCGTTCTCGTACACCGTATCTGATGGCCAGGGTGGCACATCAACTGCCGTGACGTCGATTGATGTCGATGGTGTCGCAGATGAACCGACGCTGACGGTTGCGCTTGGCGAACCAACATCATCCGGTGGTGGCTTCGGAGAAGGTGTCAGCGTTGATGATGCGGATATCACGCCCGGTGACGACGTTATTGTGCTCAGCGGCATGGAGCAGAACGAAAACATCTCCCTTGAGGCGGGTAACGATACGTTGATTATCAATGGCGATACTGCCGGCGGCAACAACATCAATCTGGCCTCAGGTAACGACAATGTGGTGTTTGCCGGTGATATTGGTGGCAACACATCTGTGAACGGCGGCGGCGGTGATGATGTTGTTTACTTCACCAAGGATGAGGACTCCTATCAGGTCAATAACCTCACCGACAATAACGGCAATATCAATGCACAGGTTGTTGATCTTGAGACCGGTGAGACGGTTACACTCAACAATGTTGAAGCGATTACCTTTGGTGATGGCGGCACGATTGGCGACGAGTCACTGGTTGACGACGATCTGTTGTCCGGTGAGGGCGGCGATACCGTCGTTCCGCTAAACATCACGACGGCGCAGACCGATGCTGATGGATCGGAAGACTTAACGGTTACGGTCGACGGTTCGACATTGCCGGATGGTGCTGAGCTATCGGCTGGCAGCTACGACGAACAGAGCGATACCTGGACCCTTGATCCGGAGGCCGGCGATCTTGACGGTCTGACAATCACGGTGCCTGAAGGGTCCCCAGACTTTAACGTCGTCGTGACCTCGACGGCGACCGAGGATGGCACATCTGCGAGCGTTACGTCTACAACGGGCGTTGACGTCAATCAGGGTCCCGATGCGGTTGATGATACCGGAACAACGGGCGAAGACTCGAGCGTGACCCTGGACGTTCTTGGCAACGACACGGACCCGGATGGTGATACGCTTTCGGTAACTGAAGCCACTTTGCCCGATGATGTCGACGGCACTGTGACTGTTAACGAGGACGGCACCATTTCATTCACGCCGGGTGATGATTTTGATTCTCTTGGTGTTGGTGAATCCGAGACGGTTGAAATCACCTATACAATCAGTGATGGCGCAGGCGGCACCGACACAGCGACCGCAACAGTGACCGTGACAGGTTCCAACGACGGTCCTATTGCGACGGACGGGCTTGAGAACGATGCTTCCGAAGACGGCGCTGCGGTTACCGGTCAGTTGGGTGGCACGGACATCGATGGTGATAATCTCACCTTCTCACTGGACTCCGGTCCTGCCGAAGGCAGTGTCACCGTCAGTGCGGACGGTTCCTACAGCTTCGATCCGGGTTCCGACTTCCAGGATCTTGGTGTTGGTGAAACCCGAGATGTCACGTTCACCTACGAAGTGGACGACGGCCAGGGTGGCACGGATACAGCGGAAGCCACGGTTACGGTAACGGGTTCCAATGACGGTCCTGTTGCGACCGACAACCTGACGGCGGATGCCTC
>JAJFID010000333.1 GCA_021775325.1 Rhodospirillales bacterium | reverse complement strand
GGTGATAAAGATGAACCGGGTCATGGGAACGATACTCTACAGCAACTCATCATGATTCCTACACGCAACAGGGTTCGGAAGAGAGTTTTTTTTCAGCTCTCCAGAAAAGTCTTTATCCATAAGGCTTTGGGCCCCGGCAATTAGTTGTCGAGAGGTGCGCTTGGTTCGTCAGATGTGATAGGCAGCGGGCTCTCCGTCGCCAATTCATCGAGAATCGAGCCTGTGGACTGACGAGAGTCAGCCAGAATGGCCAGGCTGAGGCTGGTCGCAAAAAACAATCCAGCAAGAATACCGGTTGTACGGGTCAGTAAGTCGGCTGTGGCGCGCCCGGTCATAAATCCGCCCATGCCTCCGCCACCGCCGCCGCCACCACCCATTCCCAGACCGCCGCCCTCGCTCCGCTGTAACAAGACGGTGCCAACAAGGGCGATTGCGATCAACAAATGAATGACGAGTAGTACTGTAGTCATAGTCTGGTATCCGGGTTAGGAAATGACGCGCTGCGGCAGGGTTGTACTGGGTCGCCGCAGAAATATCCAGCACCTTCTTGCGCTGTCGGACGTACCGTTACGCACAACTTTGGGCGATTTCCCAGAAATCATCGGCATTGAGGCTGGCACCGCCAATCAGACCGCCATCTACATCGGCTAAAGCAAGCAATTCCGTGGCATTTGAGGGCTTCATTGAACCGCCATACAGGATACGAATACCTGCCGCGTGTTCGCCAAAACGATCCACCAGACTCTTCCGGATAAAGGCGTGGACTTCCTGTGCCTCTTCAGGCGTCGCTGTGCGTCCGGTGCCAATGGCCCAAACCGGTTCGTAAGCAACGACCGTATTGACTTCCGTCGCATCGCCCGGGATGGAGTCGGCGATCTGCTTGGCAATGACATCAAGTGTGCAGCCTGTATCACGTTCCGACTCGGTTTCACCGACACACACGATAGCTACAAGTCCTGCATCCCAGGCTGTCCGTGTTTTTGAATTTACCAATGCATCGGACTCACTGTGGTCCGCGCGCCGTTCAGAGTGTCCCAGTATAACGTAACGACAGCCCAGGTCGGACAACATACCCGCGCTGATATCGCCGGTGTAAGCACCCTTCTCTGCCGTGTGGCAATCCTGCCCGCCGATGTTCAGTGAACTGCTTAGAGAAAGCTGTACAGCGGCGTGAAGCAACGTGAATGGTGGACATACCAGTAAATCAAAACCATGTGTATCGCCACCAAGCCGCTCGACCAGCGCCTGAACCAGTGCAGTGCCGTCCAACAACGTGCCGTTCATTTTCCAGTTTCCAGCAATTAACGGTCGACGTTGCAGCATGGCGCTCTCCTATGTAAATTTATGGTGACTGGATAGGCAGATTCCATGAGTGGCGCAAGGGTTTTGGCGCTGGTGAACGGGTCATAGGTTAGAATAATGTCAGGCATGGACAAGAAAACCGTAGTCGCGAGGCAGTTTGACGGTCTTGCCGCAAGAATCGTCGACTTGCCCTGTAATTCCCCTGTGAAGGTCGGAATTGATGGAATCACGGCATCAGGGAAAACAATGCTGGCTGATATACTGGCGTTGCGGGTTCGGGCACTAGGGCGACCCGTCGTCCGGGCAACTATTGACGGTTTTCACAATCCGCCGGATATCCGGTACCAACAAGGTAAGGATTCGCCCGAGGGTTATTTCGAAGACTCGTTTAACTATGCGGACCTGGGCAGGAAATTACTCGGGCCCTTGTCTGCTTTTGACGGTCAGGGACTGACACTTCCTACAGCCGTGTACGATTTTCGCACCAACAGTGACGTAACCGACGAACACGCGATCTTCGAAGCAGACACAATACTGATTTTCGATGGCGTCATGTTGTTCCGGCAGGATATCGACCCATACTGGGATTATCGGATATATGTGGATGCCCGCTTTCAGACAGGTTTTGTTCGTGGCGTACCCCGCGACGCTTCGTCAGACGAAGATCAAATGGAGATTGGCAAAAAATACCTCAGTCGGTATTTCCCGGGTCAACGCATCTATCAGGCGGCAGCGCACCCCCTGGAACGCGCTGATCTGATCGTGTTTAACGATGATCCAAAGGCTTGCGTATTCAAATACAGCGCACCCTAGAATCCTGTCAATTTTCCCCGGACGGTGTCCCAAGTACGCCAATGCCGCCATGTGTCAGTCGCATGGGTGATATGCAAACACGGCACTCGTGCAATTGGGCCATCACGTGTACATGACGTTCAACACGCTTCGGCATGATCACTTGTAACCACGATTATTTACACCAGTTAACCAAAAGGAACCGGACCATGAAAATCGTTGATGTATTCAAGAATCTCGTTGCTCCTTCCGCCAACGAACAGATGGCTAAGCTTGGTGCGCACCTGCTGGCCGACATCGGGGTTAATGCCTCATCCGACCGTAGCAACTTCAATCGTATTGAAGCAATCGCTCTGACCGACGTCCGTCGTTTGCTCAACAGCGTTTCAGTCTAAACAACCAAGTATCCCTGTATTTGTGCCCAGCCATCCGGCGGATGGCTGGGGTACTATACTGGGGAAACTGGACGCACCGGGTCGCGTGTTTGATGTGCAGACCGGCGGTTGAGATTGACTCGTCGCGTCCCGAAAAAAAACCAGTGATATTTCTGTGTTCGTGCGACCGGTGTATTTGCCAGCGTAGCATCCACCAGAAACCGCGTGTTGCGATACCGGTACAGGGCGGCTGTAACCATGCGCTGGATTTCAACATCGGATATGAATTCCATGGCAATCGTATCCTTGGCATAGGGCAAAAAATTTTCGAGACGCATTGTTTTGGGGCTGGAAATGGCGGCGCCCTCGGAATGCCTCGCGTTAAACTGTATTGCGGCCCTGCCGCGTGCGACCTATGATGCCGCGCTTTTCCGGCGGGACTCCAATCCCGTCGGCCAATTACAGTTTCAGTGAATTATCAGGACTAAGATCAAAATGTTGGACGCCATCCGTAAACGTACCGGATCAATTGTCGTAAAAGTACTGTTGGTTCTGCTTGTGTTGAGTTTCGGTGCCTGGGGTATTGGCGATTACATTACAGGCAACGTTTCCGGAGTCGCTGCGGCGACAGTGGGCGACCGGGAAGTATCTGCACAGGCTGCATCCGAGGAATTGCAACGAGAACTCAACAGATTGCGTCAGTTCCTGGGGGACGCGGCGACATTTGAAACGGCACAGGCGTTTGGTCTCGATATCGAAGTCATCCGCAGGCTTGTCAGGGCTCAACTTTTTTCCCTGGCGGCAAGTTCCCACGGTGTGGTTATAAGCGACGAGTCAGTTCGCGAACTGATACAGTCCATGCCGGCGTTTCGTGGTGTAACAGGCGGCTTTGATCGGGCAACTTTCCGTCAGGCAATTGCCAATGGCGGATACTCGGAAAACAGATTTATCGAACTGATACGAGACGAAATGAAACAGAGCTTTGTTGTCGACAGTCTGGATGGTGGTGCTATCGCCCCCGATACTATGGTCGAGCAACTTTTTGCCTATCGCAACGAAACCCGCGCAGCCCAGTTCACAACTATTCTGGATGCGGACTTCGATAATACTGCCATTCCGGATGATTTGGCAGTTAACGCGTATTATCAGGAGAATCAGGATCAGTTTATGGCACCGGAGTACCGGGATGTGAGTTTCATTCACCTGCGTGCGGAGGATCTTGTTGATGGCATCGACGTAAGTGATGACGATATCGAAGATGCCTACAGTGTGCGTGAGGACGAATTTGTCACGGTAGCGCGCCGCAACGTTGATCAGGCCATTTTTGACAGCGAAGAACAGGCAAGTACAGCCCTCGGCATGTTATCCGATGGTCAAACCTTCGCCGACGTTGCCAAATCTCTGACTGGCACCAGTGCGGAAACCTTGTCACTCGGGTGGATAACGCCCGATCAGTTGCTGGGAGCAGATGCCGCCGATGCAGTTTTTTCCGCACACGCTGGTGAACTGGCTGGCCCGGTTCAATCCATGCTGGGCTGGCATCTGTTCAACATTATTGATGGTGAAGATGAAACAAGAAAGAGTCTGGCTGACGTAACAGAGATGTTGCGTCATGACGTTGCCCTGGAGCGGGCATTGGATGACCTGTTTGGTCTGGCAAATCAGTTGGAGGATCTCTTAGCGTCCGGCAATACACTTGAGGAAGCGGGAGCAACGCTTAATTTACGGGTTCCTCGCGTAGTGGCAGTGAGTGAATCCGGTCATGACACGTTTGGTAACACCCTCGATGGTTTGCCGTCGCAAGGATTTCTGCCGACAGTATTTGCGACAGAGGAAGGCACGGAGTCGCCTTTAGTTGAAAGTGGTAGCGACTCTTATTTCATTGTTCGCGTAAATGGCATAACCGATCCTGCGGTGCGTCCTCTGGATACCATTCGCCATGACGTGATTGCGGCGATAATCGCTGACGAGCAGGCCCAACAAAGCAAAGATGCCGCCGATAAAATTGTGAGTAAACTGAATGCCAGTAGCAGTTTAGCTGGAATGGCAGGTGATTTCGCCGGGAACTTGGCCAATGCTGACGCATTCAAACGGGACGGCAGTGATCTGCCTGAGGGTATCCCACCAGCCATGGCGGTATCACTATTTGAGAAAAAGGTTGGCGAAGGTGCCGCTGTGCGCAGCGGTGGAGGATACGTGGTAGGGCATTTAATCAACATAACGGCTGCCTCACTAAACCGGGATAGCGAGGCGTTCATCGATATGAAAAACCAGTTGGAACGCGGCATACGCGACGATCTGGTTAACCAGCTTTCAGCCGCTCTTGAAATACGCTACCCGGTCACCATCAACACCGATGCCCTGCGCCAGTCCCCGGGCACATACTGATAGCAATGTAATATGGCAATCAACTGTACGCCAGATTTGGATCAATTCAGCGAAATTTTTGACGCGGGCGTTTCCCAAGTAGTTTGGACCCAGTTGGTGGCGGACCTTGAAACGCCTGTTTCTGCAATGATGAAACTCTCGGCGGGAAATCCGAACAGTTTCCTGCTCGAATCTGTCGAGGGCGGCGCTATTCGCGGCCGATACTCGTTTATTGGCACAAACCCTGATTTGATCTGGAAATGCTCCGGCAATGCCGCCGAGATTAACAGGGCAGCCCTTGAAGACCCTGAGGTTTTTGATTTTTGCCCGGTTTCGGCGGAATCCGGTACACTCAATTCTTTGCGCTCGCTGTTGGCCGAGAGCCGCATTGATCTGCCGGAGGGTATGCCGCCCATGGCGGCTGGACTGGTTGGCTATATGGGTTACGACACGGTTCGACTGGCAGAAGACATTCCTGACAACAATCCCGATACGCTGGGTGTGCCAGACGGGCTGTTTGTCCGGCCAACGATCATGGCGGTCTTTGATAATATCAAGGATACCATCACTATAATCACACCAATTTGGCGTGGTCGCGCTGGCGATGCTTCGGATGAAGCGAAAATCGCATATGACACGGCCGTTTCCCGCATTAACGCGGCGGTTAGCGCGTTAAGTGGTAATGTTGCACAAATTCAACACCCAAACGTAGCCGCGTCGGTTTTGCCTGAACCTAAGTCGAATATTGGTCAGGACGGGTACCATGCCATGGTTAAGCGGGCAAAAGAGTATATTCTGGCTGGAGACATCTTTCAGGTCGTGCCATCACAGCGGTTCGAGTTCGAGTTCAACCTTCCGCCCTTCTCGCTTTACCGTTCCCTCCGACGTCTCAACCCCTCACCTTTCCTGTTCTTTCTCGACTTCGGTACGTTTTCTGTTGTTGGCTCAAGCCCCGAAATCCTGGTTCGTGTCCGTGACGGCGTGGTTACAATTCGCCCGATCGCTGGCACGAGGCCGCGTGGTGCGACCCCCCAGGAAGATCAGGCATTGGCGGAAGACCTGATCAGTGATCCCAAGGAACTGGCTGAACACCTGATGCTTCTTGACCTTGGGCGAAATGATGTCGGTCGTGTCTCGAAGGTTGGTACAGTCAAGGTGACTGAGCAGAACATCATCGAGTATTACTCTCACGTGATGCACATTGTATCGAATGTCGAAGGCGAATTACGGGATGATTGCGACGCCATCGATGCGTTATTGGCAGGCTTTCCAGCGGGTACAGTATCGGGGGCACCCAAAGTGCGGGCTATGGAAATTATCGATGAAATGGAGCCGGATCGTCGTGGCATTTATGGTGGGTGTATCGGTTATTTTGGTGCAGATGGCGAAATGGACACCTGCATTGCGCTGCGCACAGCCGTTATCAAAAACGAAACCATGTACGTCCAGGCGGGTGGTGGTGTTGTGGTAGACAGCGATCCTGAGTTTGAGTTTCAGGAAAGTTGCAACAAGGCTAAGGCGCTCAGGCGTGCGGCCGAAGAAGCTGTGCGATTCCAGAGATCGAATTCACAAGTCACTGTTGATCAGGCGTAGATGCAATACTGAGTGGTTCCGGTTTCCAATTGTGATGCACGAGTGCGCTAATTGGTGCCAAAACGATCCCCTTGCTCTCCAATGTTGGCAGCCATTCCGTAATAATCTTCAGTGTGGCGTCACGGGGGTGACCAATTGCAATGGCAGAGCCATTTTTTCGAGCCAGCCTCTCCGTTTCTATTAACCGCTCGTAAATTTCAATCTCGTCATCAACGTGATCAAGAAACACGTTCCGCGTCGCAAATGGTACATCGAACTCGTGTGCCGCCGCCGTTGCGACCGACTGACCGGACGTCCGCGAGTCCAGAAACAACAAACCTCGGGCCTTGATCTCAGCCAGGACAACTCGCATGCCGTCAAGGTCGCGTGTAAACCGGCTGCCCATGTGGTTATTGATCCCCACATACCCTTTGAATTGAGACAATCCCCAGCGCAGTCTCCGCAGCACTTCTTCGGCCCTGTCTTCGGTACGCAGCACTTCGGGTCCCGGGTCAACGGTGTCACTTTCGGGTTGCATGGGAACATGCAACATCAGTTCGTGACCGTTGTTGGACGCCACCATAGTCTGCAGTTCAAGACCCTGGGCATAGGTCAGGTACGATAAGGTTAATGGACCTGGTAACGCCGCTGCGATTCTCGAACGACGAACGTCCACCCCCATGTCGTCTATAACAATGGCAATCATTGGCTTGCCGATGGCTGACGCTAAATCAAACGTCACGGCATTTTCCTGCCAAAGCTCAATGTGATGCTCGGATTCTTCCATTGCATCCAGTTGGGATGTGCTGATGGCCACAAGAACTTCTTCCAACGCAGGATCGATTGAGGGCAGCGGCAGTGGTGGCGGTCGCTGGACAATCGATTCCGGCTCGACCGCGTCCTCCACAGCGGCGTCAGTGCCAGGTGCCGGGTCATCAATCACTTCAGGCGCGCGAATGGCAACAGGTTCACGAATTACAACTGGTTCGGGTATGAATTCTTCCGGCACGACTACGCGGGGGCCAGTGGCATCAGGATAAATTACGGGGGCATCTTCAATCAGGTCACCGGGCAAGGCCTCTTCATACGCCAGGGTCGTTACATCCGTTTCACCGTTATGGAGTTCGGGAAACATTGGTTCGTCTGGTGTTGATACGTTATCGACCGACGGTTCGGGTTGACTTTCGAACTGTGGTTCAGGCGCTGGTTCAATTTCCGATTCTGCAATATCGGATGGCTCACTTTCGGGCAGCCGGTCCTTTGCGTCGTGCATGGAATCTAACGCGAAGATGACAGAGGCTACTGCCACGACTCCGACCGCAATCGCAACACGGTTTCTCCACCATCGGGGAATAATGATTCCCCACGCGTTCTGTCGTGCAAGCCGTATCTTCCTTGTTGGTTGATCGGGTTTGTCTGCCGGTGTTTTCACAAAACTGCCTGCGCATGTCCACGTTAGAGGTTGCGTGTTAGTTAACGGTCGACGGGCACGTGATCAAGGTTTCTTAACCGGACCGTTAACTCTCACTCATTTACAAGGGGACATTCTGCCCGGTTGTCGCCATGGCACGGTGCCGTCAGGTCCAGAAATCACATCACGAACGGCCTGTAGTTCCGCATGGTCCATTACAATCGTTCCTGGTGATTGCAATGCATGAAATACAGGCTTTCCCGTAGCTGGAGGGTCAAGTGAAATAGAACGTACAAATTCTCGTGTACACTTGACGATTTCCCTGCGCATCGCCATTGTGTGGCATCTGACAATCATGCTCAAACATAGCTTCTCTTTCACATTAATAATGCCAGATAAGATATTGATATGATTTTATTAATCGATAATTATGACAGCTTCACGTACAATCTGTGGCATTATCTTGGCGAGGTCGGTGCGGGCGTCGAAGTGCGAAGAAATGATGCCTTGAGTGTCGACGAGGCCATGGCCTTGAATCCCCAGGGAATTGTTATTTCGCCCGGCCCCTGCGATCCGGACCAGGCTGGCATCTGCCTTAATCTCGTCAAAACGGCTGCTGGTAAGGTTCCAATATTTGGAGTCTGCCTCGGGCACCAGTCTATAGGGCAGGCTTTCGGCGGACGTATCGTTCGCGCACCGTCGTGCATGCACGGGAAGACGAGCGTCATTACGCACACCGGTTCGGGTGTGTTCAGTGGCATTTCCAACGATTTCATCGCAACCCGGTACCACTCACTGACTATTGAACCCGAAAGCATGCCTGATTGTCTTGATGTTACCGCACGCAGTGAAGATGGTGTCATCCAGGGAATAGCGCACAAGGACTTGCCTATTTACGGCGTGCAGTTCCATCCCGAAAGCATTGTGTCGGAAAACGGACATGCAATACTTCGAAACTTCATTGATATGACGACGGAAAGGGCTGCGGCATGAGTGATGCAATGAAACCCCTTCTCGCCAAGGTCGCTGATGGAAATTCCCTAAGCCAGAAAGAAGCTGAGCAGGCTTTCGAAATCATGATGTCGGGCGATGCCACGCCGACGCAGATAGGTGCCCTGCTCATGGCCTTACGGGTTCGGGGGGAAACAACGGACGAGATTGCGGGTGCCGTCAAGATTATGCGTGAAAAGGCGACACACATAACGGCACCTGATGGCGCGATGGATATTGTGGGCACCGGTGGAACCGGTATGGCAACCTACAGTGTTTCCACGGCTTGCGCATTTGTTGTGGCCGGTTGTGGCGTCGCTGTTGCGAAACACGGCAACAAGGCCATGTCGTCCATGTCCGGAACCGCAGATACCCAGGCCTGCCTTGGTGTGAATCTTGATGTGGATTTCGCAGGAATTGAAGCGGCCCTGCGGGAAGCTAATGTGGGGTTCATGTTTGCCATGCGGCATCATAGTGCCATGCGTCATGTCGGCCCCAGCCGGGTTGAGATGGGAACTCGGACCATTTTTAACCTGCTCGGCCCCTTGTCAAATCCCGCAGGCGTTAAACGGCAGCTAACCGGTGCGTTCTCGCGTCAATGGATAGAGCCCATGGCCGAAGTATTAGGGCGACTTGGTTCGGAGCGCGCATGGGTCGTGCACGGTTCCGACGGCATGGATGAGCTAACAACAACAGGACATAGTTACGTTGCTGAACTGAATGACGGCACTGTTTCAATCTTCGAGATATCACCGGAAGATGCGGGAATCCCTAGGGCCAGTGTTGAAGACCTGAAGGGCGGCGACCCCGAATTTAATGCTAATGCGTTAACATTGTTGTTGGATGGCGAGCCGGGGCCCTATCGTGACATTGTTTTGCTGAATTCCGCCGCCGCGCTGCTGATCGCCGAAAAAGTCGACACCCTGAAAGATGGTGTAGCCATGGCTGCTGACTCGATTGACAGTGGTGCGGCCAAAGAAACACTGTCGAAATTCGTGGAAATAACCAATCGAGCCTGAAAGTAGCGCTATGACTGATGTCCTGACCGAGATTTGTGAGGCCAAACGCGCACACATTGATGCATGCAAGAATGAAGTATCGCTGGACGAACTGCAAAGCCTTGCGTCGTCCGCCACGGCACCGCGTGGATTTGTTTCAGCGCTCCGTCGCGCCGTAGATTCTGGAGCCTTTGGCCTCATAGCAGAAATCAAAAAAGCGTCTCCGTCAAAAGGATTAATTCGGGAAGACTTTGATCCGGTTTCTCTTGCGCAGGCCTACGAACGGGGCGGTGCTACGTGCCTGTCGGTGCTGACTGATAACCCATATTTCCAGGGTGCGGATGCATTTCTGAAGGAAGCTCGAAGTGCGAGTTCCCTGCCCGTCCTGCGCAAAGACTTCATGCTTGATCCCTATCAGGTCGTTGAAGCGCGCGCCATTGGCGCTGATTGTATTTTGTTGATCATGGCCGCAATTTCCGACGCACAAGCTTATGAGCTCGAATCCGCGGCTGTCGAACAAGGGCTGGATGTGCTTATTGAGGTTCATGATCTGGGCGAGCTCGGTCGCGCACTCCAGTTGGATTCACCGTTGGTTGGTGTCAACAATCGTAATTTGAAAGACCTGAGCGTTGATATTGCCCGATCCGAGGAAATGCTGAAACATTTTCCGAAGGACAGAATAGCCGTCAGCGAGAGCGGGCTTTACTCGAATAGTGATCTGAACCGCATGGCGACTGCCGGTGCGACATGTTTTCTGGTGGGTGAGTCCCTGATGCGTCAGGACGACGTCGAGGCCGCGACCCGTGCCCTGCTGGCTGCGGCGTAAGGGCGCCAATGTCTGAACTCACACATATTGATGCCGATGGAAACGCCCGAATGGTAGATGTTTCTGACAAGGCGGATACGGAACGCGTGGCTACGGCCAAGGGCAGCATTTATATGCAACCGCAGACACTGAACCGAATCCTGGAGGGCGGCATCAAAAAAGGTGATGTGCTGGGGATTGCGCAACTGGCGGGCATAATGGGTGC
>JAJFID010000332.1 GCA_021775325.1 Rhodospirillales bacterium | reverse complement strand
AACTCGTTCGCCAAAAACTGTTTCATGCTGGTGTGATTGAAAAGACTGGTTTGGCCGTCTCGTACCATTTGTGACCGCAATCGGCGGAAGCGACCAATGCGCCCGCCAACTGAACGGATCAGCAATTCAGGGTTAACTGGTTTGGTCAGGAAATCGTCGGCGCCATGCTCCATGGCATTAAACTGGGTGCGGCGATCCTGCTCCCCGCTCAGATAGACTATGGGTATCGATGCAAAATGATCCTGTTGTCGGATCACAGCCGCCAACTCATGCCCGGAACATGTGGGCAGATACAGATCCATCAAGATCAGTTCCGGCGAAAATGCTGTTATCTGGTTGACCAGATCATCCGGTGAAACAAACCACTCGGTTTTCATACCAACATTCTGCAGGACGGTTTCTATGAATTTGCCCGTATCCACGTCATCTTCAATCAACAACACGCGACCAGGCTCCTGGTCTTCTTCAACACATGTATCAAGAATGTCGATCAGCGCCATGGCATCAAGTGGCTGGGTCAGGAAATATTGGCAATCCGCCCGAACAGACGCCAATCGCGCGGCCATATCGTTACGGGATGAAACGAAAATTATCGAGGGTGCCCCACCGTATGAAGCCTTCGCCGCTTTGAAAAGTTTGGCACCAACGATTGAATCCCCGTCGAACTCACCATCGACAATTATTGCAAGTGGTGGGCGGAAATCAGCGCTGCTGAGTAATTCCTCGGCCGTTTCATAGAACGTCACCGGGTATCCAAAATCGGCCATGCGGGCCTGTAGGTCAGTATTCGCATTAATGTTACGGGTAATGAGAACAACAGGTCGGGATCGTTCTGGTGGAGGCTCTTGCAAGTGTGCATCAGTATTATCGACGCTTTCATCGCCAACCGATATGCCAAGAATGGAATTTATGTTTTTGGAAACCAGCGCAATACGGGTCATGACACCAGACACAACTGAATCCGACACGTCGCTATTTGGTTCGTCCAACAGACCTTGGCAAACCACTTCGAGTTCCCGGGCCGCATTGCCCAGATCATGGAATCCATAAGTTGCGGCTGATCCTGATAACTTATGGGCCGAATTATGGAGGGATTTTAGAATTCCCGAACCGTCAGGATTGTCTGCCGATTCTGCCCACTGCGCCCCTTCGCTTTCGATTTGCGACAGGCGGTCAGATAACGCGGCGACGTATGTCTGGGTCAGTTCAGCCAATCGTTCCTGTAATGATTTTTCGGCGTCCATAGACATCCCATAATTCGTTAAACTGAGTCGCTCAATTTAACAGTCGGCGACAATCCTATTCACGCGTATCTGCAATACCATATGCTGCAGCCCAAACCAGTCCATCCCGCGTCGTGGTCTTCGGTATGTATTCACAACCGATCCATCCTTCATAATCACAAACCGACAGTTTATCGAACAATCCCGGATAATCGATTTCTCCTGCATAAGGTTCGTGACGTCCAGGATACCCACTGACTTGCATATGGGTAATCAAATCAAGATTTTCCACCATTTTTTCCGCAATGTCCTCACCCATGCGATAACAATGGTACATATCAAATTGCAGCTCAACATTCGGTCGATCGATTGCCCGCAAAACGCCCACGGCATCATCGGTTCCGTGCAGATGATAATCTGGTTTTTCAATCGTGTTTATGGCTTCAATCATGACCCTGATGTTCTGCTCCGCCAACCGATCTGCTGCCCAACGCATATTGTCAACGTAGATTGCCCGGCAGTTTTCGTGATCTGCTGTATGACTGGTCACGCCCGCAAGAATATGCACCTGCTGGCAGTGGGTTTTTTGTGCGTAGACAGCAGCCAGATCAATGGACTCGTGAAACTCCGCTTGCCGACCGGGAAGCGATGCCAGGCCAACCTCACCGACCGAGGCATCCCCACATGGTGCGTTGATGAGAACCATTTGTACGTTGGTGCCCTGTAAACGTCTGCCGACGGTATCGGCGTCGTAATCATAGGGCCACTGGCATTCTACAGCACCGAACCCCACGTCCGCTGCCGCCTGAATGCGGTCCAGGAATGGCCACTCTCCAAACATTGTTGAAATATTGGCAGCAAACCTGAGCATGGTCACGAAGGCGGCAGGAGTTTACGAATGGCATCAGCAATATCACCCGACGCATTGAGCGACGGATGGGACCATTCTGTGAAGATTGCTTCCAACGGACGGGCGTATCCGGCGTCATACAGGGCCTGGTGAAGACGGGCGTGTTTGTCGATGACAAAACCGGGTGGTGCGTAGATGTACACCGGTGTCGTCGCAGAACAGGCTTCCGAGCACATGGAAACGGAATCACCACTAACGACGATTGCATCAGCGCAGGTCAAATAACCCTGATAGGGATTCCTGCCGTCATCACCCCAGTGATACGACACATGCGGCACGGTTATTTCCGACATAACGGATTGTGCGGCCTCGCCCGTGCGACGACTGGTAGAGATCATCAGCGAACCACCGGCGCTCACAGCCAACTGATTGACAGCCCTTCCCAGTTCCTGTCCCATTTTCGGACTGAATGCCCGTCGACGTGTGCTGCCACCCACAAACACGGCAATACGCGGACCCGGAAGATTTTCGAAAGACTGCAGCCAATCCACACGGGCCGCCATCAGTATCTCCGGAGTCAGGCCATGCGGCGCGCCCAGCACTTCCAGCATTTTCCCACCTTTTCTGAGCCGGTCATGACTGGGAACAACGACCAGGTCGAAATCATCGATACCGATACGACCCGGATACATGAGCTGTACGATTTTTGTTTTTCCATCGCTGCGGTGTTTGATGGCCCGCGCAACACAGGCTGTACGCCGCCCGGCCGCGATCACCAGATCAGGCCATGGCGGTCTCAACGCGTGTTCAGATTCCTGTGTGACGCCAAGAAAGCTTGCGCCCTTGATTACGTTAGGCAGAGTTGCCAGCGCGTTGTAGGCAATATCGCGGACCTCGAACGACATACGCAGGGCGCTGGCCACACCCAGGCACTGGCTGCGATTTCCCGCCCTGTCATCCAGCAACACCCAAACCACC
>JAJFID010000331.1 GCA_021775325.1 Rhodospirillales bacterium | reverse complement strand
GTATTTTCACTAATTCCTTATTTTCTTAAAATAAGCAGAATAAGCGTTTTATCTTATTGGCCAAATTTAGCGGAATACCCAGAAATCTGGTTAACCCATAATTTAATAGATTTAACCCCCTACAAATAAGCCCATATCGCTCACTGAATTAGACTCACGTTTCAGCTCCTCCATCATGGATTCCATCCTCAACCATCGCCATACATTGAACAGGAGGCTTTGTAGCCATTACTCATGGCTACGGTGTTACAGCGACAGCACCAGACCACATACAAACGGCACGTTTAATGTTGGAATTTGTCTGGTTTTTTAGATCCATCTATATGGCAGTTAATGTGCCAGCAAATACATATGCCGTCAGACTCCTGAAATGGCTCGTCAGAGTCCACTAGTCGATTTGGGCACCAGCCCACCAGACGATGACTCATGGGCACTCCTGAATCTATTTTGCGAATCCTGGAGGCGTTTAGGCGAAGGGTCTGGTGAATGTCCGCTGTCGGGGGTGAAGTGGAAGTATTTTTGTGCAGTTGAAAACTTCCGCTGTTGACCCTGAGCAGACATTTGGCCAGTCTGCGCCCAAGGACTTCCCGGAGTTACGGCATCGGCACCTTACTCGACGGATACATATCCCAATTCGATTGCACGTTGCAACGCAATGAATGCTTCCCTGGCAACCTCAAACCGGTTGCGATGAAGATTAAGCTCGTCGATTTCTGCGACTCCCTCAGCACCACCTGAAGGTTTCTTGTCAGCGAACTCAAACGCTGCCTGAATATACTGCGCCCTCAGTTTGGCGATTGCGACGGCAAAGCTCAGCATACGTTCAGATGTGATCGGTGGAACCAGTTTGTGTATGACTTCATTGTTGGCCACCCGAATAG
Organism: Rhodospirillales bacterium; assembly: GCA_021775325.1. GTDB lineage: Bacteria > Pseudomonadota > Alphaproteobacteria > Rhodospirillales > Casp-alpha2 > JABJGO01. The sequence goes on along the minus strand of JAJFID010000331.1, from coordinate 2,152 downwards.
CATGTTCAGTTTCTGACAGGAAACGTTGGTTGTTTGAAAGATCGTCGTTGAGTTCCATAACTATTCTCCATTGCTACGTTAGATTAGCGACAATCGCACACAATAGCCTCAATGATCTTCAAAAATGATGCTCCGTCGAGTCACAACAGCCCGGTGCTTGAATCGAACGTCCAGAAACTCATCAGGAACTCTGTTGCCAATCCGGATGCTTCATCGCCTGGACCAGTACTAGATCTTCATCCCGGAAGGTAGAGCCGACGTATTTCTGCGTCACTGAAAACTTCCATTATTGTCGCAACCCTCTTTCGAGCTATGTAGAACCGCCCAGAGAATCTTGTCAATATCTCTGCCGTTGTCAGCGAGAGGGAGCTTGATTGTGTGAACCGTCATATGAACTCGGTCTTGCCAATACATGGGGCCTGAACTGATCATGATCGCACCATTCGTAACAATTTCGGTTATGTGTTCAAAGTCGTATGGTTCAAAGAAGCCGGGCTCTGCATCACTCATGCATTTCCCAGTCAGGTCACAACCGAAAAGTTTTACAAGCGCTGTGCCCCAAAGCCGGAAGCGTACATCGCCGTTATCGGACGCTATATCACCGACAGACAGGTGACCATACCAGCCGATGAAGTCTTCGAATTCGAAGCTTCGCCATTTTGGCAGGGCATCGGCTACACATTTCGATTTCCACAACGATACGATTGATTCGAAGCGCCCATATCTTGATGCGGGCATGTCCCGGTTGAAGGTTTCGTATGTCCACGCACTATCAGACTTGACGACCAGCAATTGGAATTCCTTCAATCCTGCGCAGAACTGCGAGTCTATGCAGATTACCCGAGTGGGTAGCCTTTCTTCGATTACACCTAGAATCCCTGACGCATATCAGACATCAGGAAATCAGCACATCGATTTGGACCTGCTGTATGGCGAGATGGAAACTTTTCGTGCCATGCCTCCATCTTAGTGCCGAGTTTACACAGGATGCCCCCAATGGCGCCGTGATTATCTTCAACCATGGTCTTGAAATCAGCAAACTTGTCAGCGTTCATATCATCCCACATCTCATTGGTGCTCTGCGTAAACAGTTGAAAACGTCCGCGCAAAACATCACGCATCTTGTTGACCCGGGCATTCATCTTGTTTGCTGTACCGACTATGTCGGTATTCGTCTTGAGTTGTTGATGAGTAGCAATTTCCTCCACAGCAGCGACGAAGTTTTCAACTTTTGGGTCAAGTTGATCAAGAATGTTGCGGTAATAAGCAATGGACAGGTAGATGTCGCCATAATCTTCAAGAAACAGCGGGACCTGAGCCAGATCAATCTGGATTTTGTCGGCTATGAGTTTCAGATTTTGTTTTGCCTTTACCGGGTCCATCCCCCTCAGCAACTGGCCAACGTCAGTACTTTCGGATTCATCGGTGTCATTGCCGAAAATCGAACGTGTCAGGCGTTCCGTAAACGGCCGCACGTAGGTAGCCAACTCCGACTGCATTTTTTGTGAAAGCTTTAGATACTTCGTGTCGTTGACGGCAATGCCCATGTCCCGGAGTGAAATGCGAAGGCTGTAGACATCGAAACTGTGCAGTTTCCCGACCTTAATGACAATATCCATATCGCCGGTTGATATCTCGCCTATCGTCTTTCTCAAATCCGCCGGATGAACGTGCCCGGCACCGGCACGATCATCATCAAACATCTGCACCACGCTCTGCCCATGGTTGTTCTTTATCATGGACAACCCGCGCAACATCACAGAATCAAATGGCAAAATAGCCAATGGGATAGTTGACAGGGAGTCAGTATCTTCGTCGCGAACGGCTGTTAACATCTTTGAGTCTGACGGTGTAATTTGCAATTATCAATGCTCTGGGGGGGGTGCTGTCGTTGGAAACTGAAACTAGCCGCCGAAACTTACAATAGGATGACGCGGCATTTCTGACACATCATTGCTTGCGCCTTTTGAAACAATCAGGACTCAAAATCGATGGTTTTGAATGTCTCCTTCTGACGATCAGCAGAAGTTTTTAACGGCCCAGGAAAACGACTGCTTATGGGGCTTAACCAGCCATTATTTGGCAAGGCTTCTGCTTACGGGTGCTAAGCAGACTATATTTCTGATAGTCAAAAACTTCTGGAAATGACCCA
>JAJFID010000034.1 GCA_021775325.1 Rhodospirillales bacterium | reverse complement strand
GTAGGGGTCCATAGTGTCGGCCTCGCAATAAGAAGAATAACAACACTGCTGTTCGAGCGGACTATCAATGAAATGATACGAAGGTCCGCCTGAATCAGGTTTACATACAATGGCCATTACCGCGGCCCCTATAATGAATTCGACCGTTGGTCCGATGCCTCTGCAGGCGCGTGACGACGGTTCTGTTTTGCTGCCGGACGGATATAAACTTGCGGACGCCTTGTTCGAAACGAACGAGGGTGGGCTGCTTGTAACATGGCCTGACGGTACCACTGCCGATGTGGAAGAATTTTCTGCGGCGACCTCCTCATTGATCGACTCTGATGGTGTGCAGATGTCCGGGGATATGGCTGTGCAACTGGCACAGATCGACTCCTACTTGAGCGAAACTCCGACAACGATGTTTGATCTCGGTGATACCGGGATCATTGGCGGTACGGACGGCGCGCCTATCGGGAATGTGGAGGATGCGTCCGGTACCATATTTGTTATTCGTCTGGATGGCACACGATTGGAACTCGAAGTTGGTGATCCTGTTTTTCAGGGCGATATTCTCGAATCCGGGGCGGATGGCTCCGTCGGGATTGTGCTTGCCGACGAGACCACGTTTTCCATGGGTGAAGATGGTCGCATGGTTCTCGATGAAATGATTTACGATCCTGATAGTCAGACCGGCTCTGTTTCCCTGTCGGTCCTTGAAGGTGTATTTACGATTGTCTCCGGTCAGGTCGCCAAGACGGACCCGGACGCTATGACTGTTGATTCTCCCGTGGCGACGATTGGGATTCGTGGAACCCAGATTGGTATCAGTATCCGTGATGGCGACGACATGAGTGTTGTCCTCATGGAAGAGGCTGACGGTTTTGTGGGCGAGGTAGTGGTCCAGAACGATGGCGGCACAGTCATTCTGAATACGGCCTTTGCCGGCACCAATGTAGGCAGTTTCGAAGCATCCCCTGCAGACGGACATCTCGTTAATCAGATAGATTTCCTGCTGGATTTTGGCTCGTCTCTCAAATCGTTACCGGGGGTTCACAGTGCAAATGCCTACGGCGTCAATGAGGCAAATCTGGATATCCTGATTGAAGAAGCTATCCGCGATCATGAACAATCTGCCAATGCCGCTGCGGAAGAACCGGGTGTGCCGGTCCGGGAAGAAAATGACGGAGAAGGATTCTCCGACTCTTTGCAGGTGATCGAAACTCCAGGCGACGGAACGGAGGGCGCGGATAAAGAGGGCAGCGATACTGACGCCGGAAATGACCAGCTACCGATAGAAGAGACTCTGGAAGACGAAGAGTTACGACGGATCAATGTTACAGAACCGAGAGAAGGGACCGATTTACAGAACCCGGAAATTTTCTCTCTGTCGTTGAATGAACGGCGTGATGAACAAGGCCTGACCGAGACCGTTAGTCCCAAGTTCCGCGTGGAACATCATCGGGACGACAATTTCGTCGCGCAACCTGACGCTCAGCCTGTCGCAAATCCTGTCGCAAACATCCTGAATAAAATCGGCGACAGCAATGGCATAAGCGTGGGTGCGAGAACGGGCGGTGGCGGATACGATATCGTCGGTAGCGCTGATTCAATCCTGAACGCGGATTTTTCAGATTTTGAAGATGATTTCAACATCGATTTAAGCCTCAGTACGGGGGACAATTCAGTCTACCTGGGTACGGGCGGTGATACGGTGACAACGGGATCAGGTGCTGATTATGTCCACTCTGGCGATGGTGATGACACTGTTAACACAGGCTCCAATGATGACCTGATACACGGCGGATCCGGCAACGGTGATGATACCTATATTGGCGGTGACGGCACTGACTGGGTTATCTATCCCAGTGCGAAGCATGGTCACGACCTGCTGATCAATCTGGATGCGCAGAACAGCCACGAGTTGACGCTTTCGGGCGACCGGGTCATCGCGGCTGCACCCGGCAGTGCTACGGATATCACAACCTCTTCAGCGGACGATACCTGGATCGGCAATGATACGTTAAACGGGATCGAAAACATCATGGCCGGGGAAGGCGATGATGTCGTTATCGGCAGTACAGTCGACAATGTACTGGTCGGCAATCTGGGAGACGATGTTCTGCTTGGCGGTGCCGGCAATGATACCCTGATCGGTGGTTCCACATACAACAACAACGCGACAGGTGTTGCGGGTTATGGGTTCCTTGGCGATGGTAGTGCAATCTCTGGTGTAGACGGCAATGACTATCTGGACGGCGGCACCGGTACCGATACGGCGGTTTTTGGCGGCACGTTCGCTGATTACACGGTGGCTATCGATAACAACAATAATGTTACCCTGACACGAGGCAGTAACACGGACACGCTGGTCAGCATCGAGAAGCTTCGGTTTGATAACGATGAAACTGTCACAATCGGCACGCGACCCGATCTTATGCTGGAAGCAGAAACTGTCGATGCGGACAGTGGCACGGCGATTGGTCTGGGTATTTTCGTTGCAATTGCTGATGATGGAGTAGGGGAGTTGGGAGAGATTGCGATCTCAGGCATTCCCGCAGGATCCGTCATTAACGACGGCGCGGGCAATGTTGTATACTCGGAAACAGATACAGGCCCGCTTTCCGTCACATCAGATCAACTGGAGGGGTTAAGCATTGAGCCTCCTGATTACATTATATCAGAGTTCACGCTGAATGTGACGGCATCACGCGCTGACAGCTTCGCATTTACGAGTTCGACAAGCCTGCTGGTCAATGTGGAACCTGTCGCCAGTGCGCCCGAGCTGAGTGTTTCAGACAACACTATTGATTACGTTCACGGACAGGGCATCACGTTCGATATTACAACCGCCACGACGGATGTGTCGGAAATCATTTCATCGGTTGAGGTTCGGAATATTCCAGAAGGCAGTAAGCTGTATGTTTCTGTCGGCGAGCCCGCGTCTCTTGTTCAGGTTCCGGTTGTTAATGGTGTGTCTTCCATCCCGGTCGATTTGGGCACCACGGTTTTCATCGACGTACCAGATGACTTCATCGAAGACTTTGATCTGGTGGTTGTCTCCACGTCAGAAGAAAAGAACGGCAATACGGCATCCAGCGAGGCATACATTCATGTGAACTCGGACAGCGATGATGATGTTTTTGTTGCTGAGGCAACCAGTGCCGACGCAACGGACGGTGAAGACCATTTGCACGGATCAGATGGCAATGATACGCTGTCAGGTGGTGTCGGCAATGACACGATTTTGGCCGGTTCAGGTGACGATGCGCTCAACGGTAATGCTGGTGATGATGTAATTTACGGCGGCGCGGGCGATGATACGGTCACGGGCGGCGGCGGTAACGATATGCTGCACGGTGGTGATGGTGCCGATACGCTTAACGGCGGTGCCGGTGACGATGTCCTCTATGGCGGCGCGGGTGCCGATACATTCATCGTTGATGCAGAAAGCGGCTCCAGTATCATTTCTGATATCATGGCCGAAGACAGCATTGTTTTTAATGGTCAGGAATTTCGCGCAGAGGATATGGTTTTCAGCGAGAACGCGGATGGTGATGTGGAAATTGCGTTCAATGGTGATGCGGAAGCCCGAGTGACACTCGAAGGCGTGAAGTATGCAGATATGGACAAAGACAGTAATGGTCAGATATCGGAAAACGAGGGTTACAGCGTAACCGAGGAAAGTGACCAGATTACCGTTACCATCAATACCGAGGTATGAGGCCGTCAATGCATGTAGGGTCGGGCCACGCTTGACGCTGGGTCTGGTTGCCCGTTGTGCGTGGCTCCTGTACATTTCGACCCATGAAAATGCCTGATACAGTTCCCAACCCGCAACTGGTTGTTCTGGACGGACGTAAATCCGAGTGGAACCAGCCTCAGGTCCGTCGATGGGGGTTCCACAATCTGGCGCGTATTTCGCGCTACGGTCTGAGCATCCGTGCGCCCCGGATCATGGTGCTGAACAAGGCACAGGACCGTCGCATTGGCGACCTGCCATCGGTTCGTCATATGACGGGTACCGGTACGTTCTCGGCCCTGGTGGTACTACAATACGGGACCGTGCTGCATGAAAACTATGCGCCGGACTTCGGACCTCATCAAGCACACAGCATTCAGTCCATTACCAAAACATCCATGCATTTCGCCATTGGTCGTCTGGTTGATGAGGGCAGAATCGATCCCGGTAAACCGGTGTCACACTACATCCCGGAAGCTGGAACAGGATATGCGACGGCGACGGTTCAGCAGGTCATGGATATGGATGTCGTCAATAATTTTGCTGAAGACTATTCAACGCCGTATGAGCTCGATTCTACTCCCGGAGCAGGGATGAGTTACACCCGTCAGGAGATTGCACTGGGATGGAGGTTGCCGCCGCCGGGCGAGGACAACGTCAATATTCGCCCGTTCACGGCATCGCTGACCTCGGACGACATATCGAACCCGTCGGGTGATTGCGAGTACAGATCAACAAATACGGACCTTCTCGCATGGATTGCCGAACGCGTCAGTGGCCAGTCGGTACGGGAGTTGCTGATTGATATCATTGAGGCAGCCGGTATCGAGGAAAACTACTTTGTTTCCACCGATAGTACAGGGATTCCCGTTGTCTCGGGTGGCGGTGCCATGACGGCCCGTGATCTGGCCCGGTATGGTCAGTTGTTTGTTCGCTCAGGTGTTGGCGTCAACGGCGAAACCATCGGCGGGCCTGAGTTCATGAGGGCAACACTCGGCAATCGCGGCACGCGCGTGGCTGACTGCCCCTACGGTGTCCGATACAGCAACCAGACCTACACCAATGG
>JAJFID010000330.1 GCA_021775325.1 Rhodospirillales bacterium | reverse complement strand
TGTGGTGCAAAATAGTAACACACGAAGAACAACAGGATTATGGCCATGAACGAATGCATCAGGCGTTTGCGCAGCTCGATCAGATGATCGAGCAGCGGCATCCTTGAATCGTCCATGGTGTTTGTTTCGTCGCTCACGTATTTCCGCCAGTATATCTAAATAAATGTAAGATTAAGAGTTTGCTTTTTCAGCGCCCGATGATTCACTGACCTGTGTAACGGGGGCAGATTTGGTGTCTGTGGCAGTATCAGTATCTTCCACCGCAGCGGCGTTCGCTTCCTGCTCCTTCACCATGAGAGCACGAAGTTCATCGCCGCTTTTGTTTTTGAACGGGTTCTCCGGTTCGTCTTCTTCGTCTTTCGGCGACTCATTTTTCGACGGTTCTTCTCTGGTGGCATCTCTGGCCGTCTTGTCCAGGTCTTTCTGGATATCGCCCAGTTCACCGGTGGGATCAACGGTATCGACGATAGATTTTGTCAGATCGCCCGGTTTGGAGATACTGCCGATGTCCTTTTTCAGGTCGTCCAGATCCGCCTCTCTCACCATTTCATCCACGCCGCTCTGGAATTCTCGCGCCAGACCACGAGCCTTGCGAATCCATTGCATGACAGTTTTCAGCATACGCGGCAGGTCTTTCGGCCCGACCACGAGGATCGCGAAAACCGCAATTATAAAGAGTTCCTGCCAGCCGATGTCCAGCATGAATGCCTACCGTTTCTGGGGTGGAGGGGAAATGGCGTCAGGGCTTAGGCGAATAGCCTTAACCGTTTGCCGCCTTGTCCTTATCTTCGGCCTTGGCATCAATCGTCACGCCGCCATCATCGTCGATAGCCTTGGATCCGTCGCCTTTGTCAGCGGCTGGATCTTCTGCCATGCCTTTCTTGAAGGATTTCAGGCCTTTGCCAAAATCGCCCATAAGGCTGGAAATCTTGCCCTTGCCACCAAACAGGACCAGAACAACAACCAGAACAATAAGCCAGTGCCAAATACTAAAAGTGCCCATGAATGCTCTCTTGAAATTAGTGATAATACCGAATTGGTGGCGGATAATGGCAGATTGGCAGGGTGACTGCAATCCCGCGAAAGTGAACTTCGACATTTGGGTATGTGGGCGTTAAATATCCTGTAACGCCAACTAAATCCAGCGTCTCACCTGTTTTTTATAAGCCGTATAGGACTCGCCAAATTTGGCGGTCAGGTACCGCTCCTCGCGGGCTATGACGTAGGTGCGGATGATCAGAATACACAATGCCAGCGTTATACCTGCTGCAAGGCTGCCACCGGCGATCGCAATGCCGCCGTGGGTCAGGGCCATACCCAGATAGATTGGGTTGCGTGAATAGCCGTAGATGCCGGTCGATATGATGGCGGTGGTTGGTTTCCACGGCTCCACATTGGAGCCGGCGGATTTGTGGCCCCTTGCACCTGTGACGATCAGAACTATGCCAAAAACGGCAACAACGGCACCAACAATCGTGGCTTCGATGGATGCCAGTTCACCCCGAAACCAGGGTGAATCATACCACAGCCCGGCCACCAGAAGGCCTAGAAAAATGAACGGTGGTGGTACCCGTACACCGGCGCTGTCTGCGTCAGTTCGCGCCATCAGTGATTACTCAATACCCAGCATTTTCAGCGCTTCGGCCAACGTATCCACAGAATCCTGGTGTTTGCCCGACTTGTGCTCCGCTTCACCCCTCGCCCGCAATTCCTTGATCTTGGTCATCTGGTCTGAAGACAGGGTCGAGGTGACGGCCAGAGCAGCGTCAATTTTTTTCATGTCAGCGGGACAATGGAATGCAAACGCAGGCAATGACGTGCCGATTATGGCGATTATGGCTGCGACTGAGAATAACTTTTTCATGGAAGCCTCCTAATACACAGATGGATACACGTCTTTCAACGCTATCGCCCAGTATAGCCGAATTTTGCGGCGTAGGAGTGGATTTTGTGTATCAGGCCAGAACGCTATTGGGGATCCAGTGGTTCATCGGATTCCGGTGTGTCGTCAATCTCCGGCAGGGCGTCTTCCTCGCCCTGGCTTGAAAAGGGCGCAAGAGAGTCCGGATGTGGCGTGGCAACGCCGTCACCTTCTCCGACAGCAGCGTCATCGCCTTCACCACCCTCACCCACATGGGATCGGTAAACATTGAGCGCGGGGCCGCTTTCAAGCAGGCCTGCGGCCTTCAGTTCATCCAGTCCCGGCAGGTCGGTGATGCGAGTCAGTCCGAAGTGATCCAGGAATCCATCCGTGGTCCCCCAGGTCATGGGACGGCCCGGTGTCTCGCGCCTGCCGCGCGGTTTTATCCAGCCTTTCTCGAACAACATATCCAGCGTGCCTTTGCTCAGGCTGACACCGCGAATTTCCTCTATTTCGGCCCGGGTGACGGGCTGGTGATAGGCGATGACCGACATGGTCTCGATACCGGCCCGGTTCATCTTGCGTGAAACTTCTGTCTCAACGTTCAGAATCGCGCTGAGATCTTCAGCAGTCCGGAACGCCCAGGAAGAGCCTGCGCGGTTCAGATTGACCCCACGTGCCACATAATCTTCCTGCAGGTCCTTGAGCACGGATTTA
>JAJFID010000329.1 GCA_021775325.1 Rhodospirillales bacterium | reverse complement strand
ATCACGGTTCATGATTTGACCAATGACAAAGAGTACAGCGAAGAATTTGATAATGTCATTGTCGCAACGGGTCACTTCTCAACACCCAATGTTCCGCAGTTCAACGGGTTTGAGTCTTTTAATGGGCGCGTATTGCATGCTCACGATTTCCGCGATGCGTTGGAGTTCAAAGATAAGAATATCCTGATCGTCGGCACATCATATTCTGCAGAAGATATAGGCTCTCAATGTTGGAAATACGGCTGTAAGTCCGTGACCGTTTCTCACCGGACAGCACCGATGGGTTATGACTGGCCGGATAACTGGGAGGAAGTCCCGCTGTTGACCAAGGTTGAGAAAAATACAGCTACTTTCAAAGATGGCACCACCAGGGAAGTCGATGCTGTTATTCTCTGCACCGGTTACATCCATCATTTCCCGTTTATGGCCGAAGGCCTGAAACTCCGCACAGCCAACCGGTTGGCGACGGCCGACCTCTATAAGGGTGTTCTCTGGGTAGACAATCCGAAACTGTCTTACCTGGGTATGCAGGATCAGTGGTACACCTTTAACATGTTTGATGCTCAAGCTTGGTTTGTCCGCGACGTAATCATGGGTGCAATCGAGGTTCCGGACCGTGACGCCCGGGCGGCGGACGTGGTTGAACGAATTGCGCGCGAAGACGCCGGTGAAGACGATTATGATGCAATTCGCTATCAAGGTGATTACGTTAGAGAGCTGATCGCTGAAACAGATTACCCCAGCTTTGATGTTGATGGCGCCAATGAAGCGTTCTTCCAATGGAAAAAACACAAAAAGCAGAACATCATGACGTTCCGCGACAACTCATACGAGTCCGTCATGACAGGGAATCAGGCACCACCACATCATACGCCATGGAAGGACGCTCTGGATGACTCCATGGAAGATTATCTGAAAATCTAGCGACCTGAAAATCTGGCAAAAAGCGGGCGACTAGGTTATCTCCTCATCGCCCGCTTTTTCGTTACCGACCGAAAATCTGTGATCACAGGCTAGACTAATTTTTCTATGGGCACTCTTGTTATGTTAACCAGGCATCATCTTCACGGATCATAATAATGCTTGGTCCTTTACGGACGAGAGCTTCGCCGAGAGCGGACCGGAACTCGTCGGCGTTACGCACGGCAACACCCGGGCATCCAAAAGCGTCAGCCAGTTTCATAAAGTCTGGATTGCGTGGATTAACGCCAATTTCGGGGTAGCCCCGCTTCCTCATTCCATCCCGAATCATGGCGTAACTTTCGTTGTTCCAGAGGATAATGGGGACAGTCAGTTCCTCTTCCACCGCGGTGGCCAGTTCCTGAACCGTGAACATGAAACCGCCGTCCCCGACCAGCGCAACCACATCCCGATCAGGCAGGGCTATTTTTGCGCCAATAGCGTCTGGCACGGCGCATCCAAGAGTGCCAAAACCGGCAGGATAAAACCATGTGCGTGGTTGGTATACCGGCATAGCTTGTGTCCCCGTATAAACCAACTGCGCGATATCCCCCATGATGATGGCGTCGTCGGAAAGGATCTCCCGCAATAACGTCAGCACCGTAATATGTTGATTCTCCACCGGTGTGTAATCAGCAGTTTGCTGGGCAACTGCTTGCGCAATATCTTGTTGGGTCGTCCGGTGACTGCCGTCAATTCCACGTTTTCTCACTTCTTTGAGCAACAATTCTACCGCGGGCCCGGCGTCTCCCTGTATGCCAACCGTCGCCGGATACTGGTCATTGAAACGGGCAGGATCAATGTCGACCCGAATCATCTTTCCATTGACTGGTAAGTCATAAATAAAACTGTCCGCTTCCCCAATTTCAGTACCAATAGCCAGGACGACGTCAGCTCTGCCCAGATATTGCTGAATTGCAGGGCTAATGACGCCGCCAGTCAAACTTAGGGGGTTTCTATCAGATACGACCCCCTTACCAGCATTCGAAGAAATAACAGCCACATTCAGTTGTTCAGCGAGTTCTGTTACACAGGAGCCTGCATCCTGGGCACCACCTCCAACCAACATGATAGGCAATGAAGCGTCGGCGAGCAGATCAGCCGCCGCAGATATGGCCGCAGGCCCAGGAATCGGTTTGTCGGCGATGGTGCGAACGCTCCAGTCACCAGTAGCCGGCATTTCCATCACGTCGATGGGAATAGCTATATGCACTGGCCGCGGACGCTGTGAACCAAACACCGTAAATGCCTGTGCAATCAATTCCGGGACTTCAGATGGATCATAAACCATGGCACTGAATTCGGTGATCGGCGCCGTAATGGCACAAAGGTCTGTTGTTTCGTGGAGACGTCCCCATCCCTTGCCCAATGATGGCGTATCATTGGCGCTGGATATGATCAGCATGGGAATGGAATCGGCATACGCTTGCCCGATGGGTGTCGCCGCATTGGTAACACCGGGCCCTGTGATAATTGTGCAAACGCCTGGCCGCCCTGAAGCACGACCGTAACCATCGGCCATGAAACCAGCGCCCTGTTCATTTCTAGGTGTCACATGGCTCACGTTACTGCCTTCAATGCCTCTGTACAGTTCGAGTGTGTGTTCGCCGGGGATGCCGAATACTGTGGTCACACCATAACCTTCAAGCAAGTGCATCAAGGCTTCGCCGCATGTTTTGGTCGTCATTTAAACCTCAAAAAAGACTAATTGCTGGGTTGCAAGGCGCAGATCATATCCGCCCGTCACACCCCGGTCAACAACTGTGATCACAGCTTGACCTGGCAGGATTTCCATCTAGTATGCAGATATTGGATTTCCAAGGGTTGAAAATGATGACGATACAATCGAAACCGGGCCTGAAAGAAATCGGGTACTATATGGTCGGGATATCAAAGCTTCCGGGATTTGATGAACC
>JAJFID010000328.1 GCA_021775325.1 Rhodospirillales bacterium | reverse complement strand
AAAAACAAAAAGATCGACGGCCAGTGGGTGGGACAGGTTCAGCATTAACGGGCCAATTCCCATGCCGCCCACATTGAAAATCATATAGATTGAGAGCAGAACGCCGCGGGTTTCGTTTGTGGCGCGATCATTGAGCCAGCTTTCCGCAATAATAAAAATGCCGGCGAAACAGAAACCCGTGACCATGCGGCCGCCAAACCACACATAGGGATCCACCATCATGCCATGGACGAGCGGTGCGACGGATGCCAGCGAGGCAAATGCCGCAAACACCCTGATGTGACCAACCCGTTCCAATAAACGAGGCGTCAGAACAGAACTCAACAGAAACCCGGCGAAGTAGCCCGACATAATGAAGCCGGTTGTCGATGTATCAAAGTCTTCGAATCCGGCACGTAAACCGAGCAGGGTTCCCTGCAATCCGTTGCTGACACTGCTGATGCCCATGCTGAACAACAATGCCCAAACGGCCAATGTCGCAGAAAGAATGGATGGTTTTCCAACTTCCCTGGACGTATCTGTCGTCATTGGCATGGTGCCTTTCCAACGTCTTGCGCTGTAGTGCCGCGCTCATAATTCCGGGGTACTGCCCACGGATCACGTTTTGTTCGTGATATTCAGTTACTGACCAAAGCACAGTGTGTGGTGTGACTGGACCTGTTGCACCATACGATATGCCCTTGTTATTACGCGAAGGCGGCGTCTGCAATCTGTTTCCGCATCGCAATCAGGGATGATCAGGCAAAAAGATCCGGCTGCGCAGGCGGGACCGGTTCCTGCTCAATGACCTCCAGGTCATCGGACGAATAGGGTACAAGCAATGCCATATGTTCGGTTGTTGGTGCGCCGTCAAGCCAGACGGAGACGTCGTTACCTGACAGAATGACGGGCATTCGACCATGAACATGCGCCATGCGTGGCGCAGCCGGGCAGGTTATGATCGTTGCGTGGCTATCGTCCATTAGTCCCGCAAATGCCATAATCCCAGGATTGCCGTCATCGTCGGCGCGCAAACAAATGTCGTATCGGTGGCGGGTCTTGCCGTCCTTTCGCCACTCCGGGAACGAGGTGGCCGGAATGATGCAGCGTTTGGCCAGATAGGCCAGGAATATTGGCTTTTCCAATACGGTTTCTGCCCGCGCATTGAATACGGGTTTACCGTCCCATGGCGCAGGAATGCCCCATATCCTGAGGCCCGTATTGATGCCTTCAAAAATTACAAGAGCATTGTCTGTTGGTCTGGTTTCGCGGTGATTGGGCATGGTCGGTACAGACGACAGACTGAACTGGCGGGCCAGTTCTCGTGGTGAGGTATTCAACTCAAATCGTGAACACATGATTTGTTCCGGCCTGTCTAAAATGTCCAAATTCCGAATTCTGCGTCGCGGATTGCTTCCGTTAAAGCCAGCCTTACGCCTCGGCTTCTTTGATTGGCAGGGTCACCATCACTGTCGTTCCTTCGCCGACCTCGCTTTCGATGCTGAGTTTCCCTTCGTGGGATGCAACAAGTGCTTCAACAATAGACAACCCGAGGCCGGTTCCATCTTGGTACTTGTGTGGATCTGTATGAGATTGAGAGAAAGGTTCCGTAATACTGGGTAGTTTGTCGGCTGGAATGCCAATGCCTGTATCGCGAACGCCAATTCTGATTTCCTGTTCGGAACCTGTCGCCCAGATACGGATGGTGCCGCCCTGATCGGTAAATTTGATGGCGTTGGAAAGCAAATTCAGAACCACCTGTGTAATGGAGCGTTTGTCGGCATGAAGTATGGGTAATGTATCGGAAACGTCCAGGGAAAGACCGACATCATTATTGTTGGCGGCGGTCTCGACACTTCTGAAACAGTTCTGCAGCAATGATTCCACATCGATCTTTTCTCGATCGATCTCCCGTTTGCCAGCCTCAATGGCCGAGATGTCCAGCACGTCATTTACAAGAGCCAGCATATGTTTGCCGCTGCGATGAATATCGTTGGCATACTCGTTATAGTTATCTGACCCCAACTCCCCGAAATACTGGGCGCACATCAACTCACTAAACCCGAGGATTGCGTTCAGCGGGGTGCGAAACTCGTGACTCATTGTGGCGAGGAACTCTGATTTGGCACGGTTGGCCCGTTCGGCTTCGGCTAGGGCCGCATTTCGATCATCTTCTGACTTCTTGCGTTCCGTAATATCATTGCATGCAGCGACCCGGACGCGGGTGCCACGATACTTCATGTATCGGCCTTTGATTTCCATTGAAAAGGTTGTCGCATCTTTTCTCAGGCCAACTGTTTCATAAGGCGTCTCTTTCCCGTCGGCGACGTTTTTGCGGGCTGCAGCTTGTTCTTTTGGCGCAATCAACGCGAATGCACTCATGCCCACCAACTCATCAAGATCATAACCGAACATGTGCTGTAGTCGGCTATTGGCGTCAATGATCTGGCCGTTGTCATGTACCAACAGGCCCTCAAAACTTGCTTCCGACAACGAAAGGTACCGATCTTCGCTTTCTGCCAGTGCGAGTTCGGCCTGGGCGTGTTCATGCGCCAGTCTGTTTCTTTCTACTAGGCTTTGGCGAAACATTTCGAGTGTTCCTGCCATTTTTCCGATTTCGTCCGAACCGGGCGCAGGTATCAATGTATCCAGATTACCGTTTGCGATAGATGAAACGGCCTTGTCCAGTTGATCCAGGGGGCGGGTAATGGATCTGAGTATCAGGATTGTTACGAACAGCCCGATCACCGCGCACGCGGTGAAAATGGTTGCGACAATCTTGTTAGTTCTAACCGCGTTGGCATACGTAGTCCTTGCCCTTTGCTGGGCATCCGCCTCCGCTTTGCTGACGATTGTACCGAGGTGTTGATCGATGCTCTTGATGAATATATGGGCCTTGGCCATTAATGAGTTGCCGAGCACGCGTTCGTTCTTGGTGTGGGCGTCGACTGCCTGATACGCATATCTGACCATTTCGTCGACGTCTGCGCGGATTGATGCAACGAGATTTGGCTCGTAAGGCTCAATGGCCGACAGTTGTTCTTCAAGAGCACGGTGCGCGGCGTTTGCTTCGCGCTCGGAATGCATCAACAGGCTGGCCGCAAAGTCACTTAACCAGTATTTGAGTTCGCCATAATAGCGATTGGCAGAATTGGCATTCTTGACCAACGTAACCAGTCGGCTTTCCTCGACCATCATATCAGCGTTTTGTGACAGTTCCCGGGTGACGTAGAGAGAAGACGCGAAAAACAGACATAACAACACAGCAAACAGTACGATTAGCCGGGTTCGTATTGAAAACAGTGCCATGTCTGGTAAATTTCCGTCTTTAACCTGTTTTACGGGGACTGATGGCTGAAAAACTGGATGCTGATCACGCCACCCAACTGCCCAAGTTTGGCTCCTTCCTTGGGGTATCCTGTTATATCCAGTGTTCCGGCCGGGTCGCCGTGACAGTTCAGGCACCCCGACTTGTAATACTCAGGTACCATCACACGATAAATGTGGGTACCGTCAATCGACAATTCTTCTGAATGGATTTTGCCCGTCGGCCATGTTGCCGACATGAAATATTGCTGGATAACCATCGATTCAAATTCATCTGGCAACGCCTTGCGGTTACGCACCAGTGAGCGCGGCGCGGTGACTTTGATCTGGACCTCATTTCCGACCTTGAGCGTAAAGCGCTCGTTGACAAGGCGCGCAAACACGGCTGGTACGAATCCCTTGAAACCCACGTCGGGCTTGTTGATGGTTGATTGATGCTCGTTGACAACTTCCCTGATAGCCAGAATCTGCGCACTCAGATACCGGTTTACGTAGGTATCCGATTTGATATCGTCAATATCAATGCCCAGTCGTTCTTCAAACAACTGGCTTGCCATATCAATTACATAGGTGCCTGTCAGGCCCTTGTCGTGTGGTGTCAGGCTGTTGATCAAGTCCTGATTTTGCGAAATGACCGTCCGCGCTGAACGTAGGTAGTCCGCCAAAATCAATGCGACTTTTTCTTGCTCCATGGATTTGGCGCTGGTCGGCATCATGACAATCGACACGACAAGGATGAACAATGGTAATAGTGCGACGACGCGAGACCTGGAAACCGGGTTTCTGGAAATGGTTGTTCCTGGCATGTTCGATCTTTTGTCCCTCGCCATCATTGTCTGATTCCGGCACAACTGTTTATGCCAACGGTCGGTTGTTTTATCTGGTACAAGAATTGATGCGGTAACGACATAATCGACCGACCGTTGG
>JAJFID010000327.1 GCA_021775325.1 Rhodospirillales bacterium | reverse complement strand
TCTGCGGGACTTGTGAAGTTTGACTTCCTGGGACTCAAAACACTGACTGTGCTGTCCATGGCCGAGAATCTTGTCCGGGAACGTGCCGACGGTATCAGTGTCGATGTATCGAAGATCCCGCTGGATGATGAAGAAAGCTTTGCCATGATGGGTAGGGGCGAAACGACCGGCGTGTTTCAGCTTGAAAGCGCGGGCATGCGTGATGTGCTTCGAAATTTAAAACCGGACACTTTCGAAGATATTATTGCCGTTGTGGCGCTGTATCGACCGGGGCCGATGGACAATATCCCCAGCTACATCAACCGAAAGCACGGGCTGGAAGAAATTGACTACCTGTACCCTTCTCTGGAAGGGATTCTGACGGAAACTGGCGGCATCATCATCTACCAGGAGCAGGTTATGCAAATAGCCCAGGAACTGGCTGGGTATACATTGGGAAGTGCTGACCTGCTACGCCGCGCCATGGGCAAAAAGATCAAATCGGAAATGGACCAGCAACGTGCTGTATTCGTGAGCGGTGCCTGCGAAAGAGGGGTGCCGGAGAAACGCGCTGATGAGATTTTTGACCTAGTGGACAAATTTGCGGGTTATGGTTTCAATAAATCGCATGCTGCCGCATATGCGTTGGTTGCCTATCAGACCGCATATATGAAAGCCCAGTTCCCGTTAGAGTTCATGGCAGCATCCATGACCCTGGATTTGGGAAACACGGATAAATTAAACGTTTTCCGGCAAGAACTTGACCGGCTGGGAATCAAACTGCTTCAGCCGGACGTCAACAAATCGCGGGCGGTGTTCGCTGTTGAACGAGGCGCCGACGGTGTTGGCGCAATTCGATATGCCCTCGGCGCTATCAAGAATGTAGGTGAAGCGGCGATGGCGGCATTGGTCGGCGAACGACAGGAAAATGGCCCGTTTTCCGATCTTGATAATTTCATCAACCGGCTGGATCCCTCCCAGGTCAACAAACGTCAGATAGAAAACCTGGTTCGTGCGGGGGCGTTGGACTGTTTCGGATACAACCGACGCCAGTTGTTCACGAATGTCGAACTGATCATGCGTCATGCCAGTCTGGCCATGAGTGAGCGCACCGATGACCAAATGGGATTGTTCGGTGGTGAAGGTACGGAAACGCCGATGATCGATTTGCCCAACATTGCTGACTGGGCACCGATGGACCGGCTACGCGAGGAATTCGACGCCATCGGGTTCTATTTGTCCGCCCATCCGCTGGATGCCTATGTCAACGCTTTGCAAAGGCTGCACGTGCAACCCGTGGCAGATGTTCTGGCTGCTGGTAACGATGGCCCAGTGACCATGGCTGGAACTGTAATTGGCATGAAGGAAAGGGTTTCAGCCAAAGGAAACCGGTACGCGTTTGTGCAGATGTCCGACCCGACCGGTGTGTTTGAGATTACAGTATTTTCGGAGACGCTCAACCAGGCACGGGAAATCCTGGAAGTGGGTCAGTCTTTGTATGTCAAGGCAACGGTGCAGTTTGAAGGTGATGCCCCACGCTTTACGGTCCAACTCATGGAACCTCTGGATCAGCGCGCTAAGAACACAATGGCCACGATGCGTGTCATAGTGAACTCAGAGCAGTCGCTGTCGCCCCTGAAAGAGGTCCTGTCATACAGCGGCAAAGGCAAAGGCAGGGTTGAAGTCGTTGCCAGAATTCAGGGGGACGTAGAACTTGGCGATGAAGATGTGATTATCCCCCTCAAAGATCGATACACTGTTTCCCCTCAGGTTTTGATGGCCGTTCGGTCATTGCACGGTGTTCTGGAAGTGCAGGAACTGGAGAGATAGCCCCAATGAGTACCGAACAGGAATGGAAATCAGGACACTGTTTGTGTGGTGCAGTGAGCTATGAATTTAGCGGGCCGGTAAACTGGTGTGCGCACTGTCATTGCGAAAGTTGCCGCCGTAATACTGCTTCGGCGTTTACGACATTCTTTGGAGTGCCCAACGATGCTTTTCGGTTTACTGCGAAAGAACCGTCAGTGTACGCCTCGTCAGAAGGAGTTAATCGTCTGTTCTGTCGAACTTGCGGAACACCTGTCGCTTACGTCAGTGATAGATTTCCGGGAGAAACGCATTTTTATCTGGCCAGTCTCGACGCGCAGAGTGCAGGCATTCTGCCACAGGCTCATGTGCACTGGAATGAACACGTTCACTGGGTCGAACCAGCAGACACCCTGCCACGCAAGAGTCTGGACGGCGAGAGCTGAACGCGTCGGCTGCCATCTGTTCAATGCGATTCTGCTGCTGCATGAATGGACACGCGTTTGGAGAAGAATGGTTTTCACTCGTCAATTCGTGAATGCGGGCTACAGTTGTAAAATCGTCAATATGATGGAGGTGGCGGAATGGCGTCCGTGAGCCTGATTCGAGCTGAAATCGACGGGGCAACCGTTGCCCTGACATGGTCGGACGACTATTCAACAGCGTACCACTTCATCTGGCTCAGGGATAATTGCCGATGTGAGAGCTGCGGTGAGCCGTCGACGGGCAGGCGTTCCCTGAAGCTTTCCGCGCTTGATCTCAATGTGGAACCGGACCGTATAAGAATCGAGTCAGAATCGATCCTTCACGTGACTTGGGTAGGTGGCCACGAAAGCCAATTTTCTGCCGTATGGTTACGCAATCAGGCTTATGATGATGCATCGCGCCGTGCCCGTGTTTTTTCACCTGTTCTTTGGGACGATACGTTTCGGGCTTCGCCGCCGATCATGGACTTTAGATCCGTTGATTCAGATGATACTGCGTTTCTCGACATGCTGTACACCGTGCGTGACCATGGGCTTTGCTTTTTGAAAGGTGCGATGACTGGGGCCGGAACCCTGGCTCCATTTGCCGAAAAAATCGGATTCATTCAGGAAAGCAATTTTGGCCGTGTCCAGGATCTGGTCGTCGATCATAACAAACTGAGTGTTGGAAATCGGGCCATCGCATTGAAACCTCATACAGATGAGCCCTATCGGGCATCACCGTCGGGTATTTTGCTATTTCATTGTATCGACACAGACCTGACGGGGGCGGGGTCTTCAATTTTCATGGATGGATTTGAAATAGCAGAAACACTGCGCGTCGAAGACCCTGAGGGTTTTGCTGTTCTCAGCCGCAATCGCCAAATGTTCCGCCGGCACTTTGCCGATGACGTCGATCTCATTGCGGAATTCCCGGTTGTTTCGGAGGATGAATTCGGAAACATTACCGGCGTTCGCATTAATGACAGAGTGGCAGCACCTATATCCATAACGCCAAATGATGTACCAGTGTATTATCGTGCGATGCAAAGACTGCTGCAATTGGCGGAAGATGAGGAGAAGATGATTCGACTAACCCTGCAGCCCGGCGATGTTGTCATCTTTGACAACCACCGTGTTCTGCATGGTCGTACTGATCTGACAGTTACGGGAAAGCGATGGTTACAGTGGATTCAGGTGGAGCGGGGAGATTTCCATAGTACCATGCGAATTTCTGAAGATCGATTGCATCGTGCGCGATCCAATGATCCATTTTTGCGCGGCGCCTACAGCTAATCAATGCCGTGCGAATGCGGCGGACAATGCCCCATATCGAAAAGGAATTGGTCTAAAAATTCCTGACTTAATCAGAATTCGGAGGACCTCATGTTTGTATTACTCGTAACCGGCGGCAGCCGTGGGATTGGTGCTGAGATTTGCCGCGTGGCGGCGACTCGTGGGTGGGCTGTTGCAGTGAATTATGCAAACTCACAAGATGAAGCAGATAATGTTGTCTCGGCGATTCGGGAAGCGGGTGGCACGGCGATAGCCGTTCAGGCAGATGTATCTGCAGCCGATGACGTCGCGTCCATGTTTGAACGTATTGATGAGGAACTTGGGCCGGTTACGGCCCTGATTAATAATGCTGGGATCATGGGCAGCACGGGCCCGGTTGATGAGTTGGATGTGGCGCTGACGTCCAGAATTTTGGAGGTCAATGTCCTGGGGCCATTCCTGTGTGCCAGTGCCGCCATTCGGCGGATGGCCATGCGGCACGGCGGCAGTGGTGGGGCCATTGTGAATATCTCTTCTGCTGCGGCTAAACATGGTGGGCCGGGGTCCTACGTGGACTATGCCGCCACCAAAGGTGCGGTTGACGTGTTCACAGTGGGTCTCGCCCGCGAGCAGGCAGCCCAGGGTATCCGCGTCAATTGCGTACGGCCAGGCGCTACCATGACAGAGATGAATTACGACTGGATGAAAGATCACCCTGAATGGCTGGACTGGGTCATGGCCCAGGTGCCTCTGAAACGCCCCGGCGAGGTTCGTGAAATTGCCGATGCCGCGATGTGGCTGATATCCGATGAATCATCTTATGTGACCGGGGCAATTCTCGATGTATCCGGTGGCTGGGTCAGTCCATAAATACTTGCCATTCAGGAACATTCATGGTCTCCGTGACTCTAACTAACCCAATCCATGAGTTTTTGACCAATGAGCACTTCCACGTCAGATGGAATTAGCGAACCGATAGTGCCTGCCGTTCCCCGGAGACGGGAAGAAGTGCGCATGTTGATGATCATTGCGGTACCACTGGTCGCCGCTTATCTGGCTGAGATGGCCATGTTCATCACAACAAACATTGTTGTCGGGCGTCTCGGTTATCAGGAACTGGCAGCGGTAGGTATCGCAGGCAGTTTTACCATGGAAGTGATTGTCATTATCATGGGGTTGCTGTCAGTTATTGGCGTTTTTGTGGCCAATGCGGAGGGATCTGGCGACAAATCAGTCGCTGGCCACGCCACCAGACAGGGACTGTTGCTTGCCACATTGATTGGAATCCCTGCTACAATATTCGTGTGGAACTTCGGACTGGTCCTGCCTTACCTGGGCCAGGAACCCGAAGTCGTAAGATTGGCGGATGAGTACCTGCCTGCTGCCAGTTTAATGATCCTGCCAGCATTGTTGTTTACCTGTTTTCGTAATTTCGTTACGGCAATTGCCAAAACAGGTGCCATCATGGTCATCACGGTTGCCGCCGTTGGCTTGAATTATTTTCTGACGGTTGCGCTGGTCCATGGCCGTTTCGGCTTTCCGGATATGGGCGTGGCCGGAGCTGGTTGGGCAACCAGTCTCGTCACATGGGTCATGTTTGTAGCGCTGGTGTGGTATGTTTACGTGACTCCGCACTTTCGCGGATATGGTTTGTTTCGGGATCGCATCCGATTCGATGGTGCTGTTTGCCGCGATATCGTTCATCTGGGTACACCGGTTGCTGGTATTGTGTGTATGGAAGCTGGATTGTTCTTTGCGGTGTCTGTCATCTGCGGAATATTGGGCGCGGACATTCTCGCAAGTTACGAAATACTGAAAAGCTGGTTCGGTGTTACATTCATGATAGCGCTGGCGCTGGCTGAAGCAGCTATGGTGCGGGTTGCGTTTGGGGTAGGCAGAGGCAGCATGGCTTCAGCGCGACAATCCGGAATCATCAGTATGATCATTGGTACGTCCATACTCATTACTCTGATGATTGTTCCGCTTAACTTCAGTCGAGAAATAGTAAACATTTTTTTGGATACCGACGACCCTGGTTTTCAATTGATTTCGGCAACGGTCGACAGCATGATTATCATCGCTGCAGTGTTCCAGGTTTTTGACGGCCTGCAGGCCATTGCGACCAGGGCTTTGCGTGGCATTCGTGACACAATTGTTCCTTTGTGGCTTGCTGGCATCGGGTATTGGGTCCTGGGTGTTGGTGGTGGTTATATCCTCACCTTTCCGCTGGGATACGGTTTTGGGGGAATATGGACTGGCCTGGCAACAGGCGTTGTGTTTACGGGTACACTTCTTGCATTGCGATTTCTTCGGCTGTCACAGTGCGGCAGTGTCAAATAGTACAGACTCACTTTTCTCTTGCCACAGGCGTGGCTGAGAAGTAAATATCGCGCGATTTCGCACGCAGACATGCGGCACCGGTGCAAATTCACCGGATCGTCGCTCCGGTGTCCATCATTTGATGGACTCAGGTCTGCGGAGGCATAACCGGAAAAGGAACTGAAAACATGGCATTGCCAACCTTTACTATGCGCCAACTGCTGGAAGCTGGCGTTCACTTTGGTCACAGTACCCGTCGTTGGAACCCGAAGATGGCCCCGTACCTCTTCGGTGATCGCAACAAAGTTCATATTATCGATTTGCAACAGACCGTGCCCATGCTTCATGCGGCCATGAAAGCCGTGCGCGATGTGGTCGCCGCCGGTGGACGTGTTCTGTTTGTTGGCACTAAACGTCAGGCTGCTGAGCGAGTTGCTGAAGCCGCACAGCGGTGTGGTCAGTATTACGTCAACCACCGGTGGTTGGGTGGCATGATGACGAACTGGCAAACGATCTCCAATTCCATTCGCCGTTTGCACGAACTCGAAAAACTGCTGGCTGGCGATGAGTTGACGGGCATGACCAAAAAAGAGCTGCTGAACCTCACACGCGAGCGGGATAAACTGGAACGCGCACTGGGTGGTATCAAGGATATGGGTGGTTTACCCGACATTCTGGTCGTAATTGATACCAACAAAGAAGCAATCGCTGTCAATGAAGCTGGCAACCTGAATATTCCGGTGATCGGTGTTATTGATTCCAATAGCGATCCAAAGGGTATTTCCTATCCCGTACCGGGTAATGACGACGCTATTCGTGCCATTGATTTGTACTGCGAGCTGCTTTCCGGTGCTGTCCTCGACGGCATTCAGGAGTCCATGGCGGACAAGGGCGTTGATCTGGGGGAAGCCGAGGAAGTGCCGGTTGAGGCAGCGATTGATGCCGCAGCCGCAACGGAAACCACTGATGAGGCTGTTGCTGAGGAAGCTTCGGCGGAGGAAGCGCCTGCTGAGGCTGTCGTGGCTGATGCCGCCAGTGAAGTGACTGAGGAAGTCAAGGCCGAAGCCTGAGTTTTTCCGACAAAACCATAAAATGTGCCGACTATAAATATGGCACCAGAACAGATGATTGATAAGAGGTCGTAAGATGGCTGTAGTAACTGCTGCGTTAGTAAAAGAACTGCGCGAAAAGACCGGTGCTGGCATGATGGATTGCAAAAAAGCTTTGTCGGAAACGGACGCTGACCTGGAACAGGCTGTAGACTGGCTTCGTAAGAAGGGGCTGGGTGCCGCTGCAAAAAAGGCGGGACGCACAGCATCTGAGGGCCTTGTTGGCGTATATGTTGACGGTAATGCTGGCGCCCTGGTCGAGGTTAACGCGGAAACGGATTTTGTTGGCCGGAACGAAACCTTTCAGCAATTTGTTCTGGCTGTGGCGAAGGTTGCTCTTGAGCAGGGTGGTGATCTGGAAAAGGTCAAATCAGCGGGATATCCTGGCGAAGAGCGTAGTGTTGAAGAGCAATTGACACACTTGATTGCGACGATTGGCGAAAACATGTCCTTGCGTCGCGCCCAGTTGGTGTCCGTTGATGAGGGATCTTTGTCTGCTTATATTCACAATCAACTCGTACCAGGCCTCGGTAAGATTGGTGTGCTTGTGGGCCTTGAGTCTTCTGCCCCCGCAGATATTCTCGAACCTCTCGCAAAGCAAATCGCCATGCATGTGGCCGCAGCATCTCCTTCTGCCCTCTCTATTGCGGACGTAGATCAGGCTGAGCTTGAGAGAGAGCGCACCGTTCAACGTGAAAAAGCACTTGCTGAAGGCAAACCTGCTGAATTCGTAGATAAGATGGTTGAAGGTCGCTTGCGCAAGT
>JAJFID010000326.1 GCA_021775325.1 Rhodospirillales bacterium | reverse complement strand
TGCCGCTGGCCGCCATGCTCTATTACAGTTTTCTGAGCGATGTCCCAATCGGCGATCGTGTGGCGGTTCTGACGCTCGAAAACTATGCCGCGTTTTTTGAGAAGGATTTCTATCAGACACTGATGCTGCGATCCTTCCGGTTGGGTTTTGAGGTCACGTTCTATTGCCTGCTGTTCGGATTCCCTTGCGCCTATATTCTGGCCAAGACCGTCAAGGGTCGTTGGCGCGAAGCCCTGTTCCTGCTGATTATTCTACCATTCTGGAGCAACGCCCTGGTCCGCATCTTCTCGTGGACCATGGTGCTGCGCGGTAACGGTGTCCTGGAGTACGCAGTCAACTGGGTTGTGCCGGGGTTCGGCTCCCTGAACCTGATGTTCACCTACCCGGCTATTATTGTCGGTCTGGTGCACTCCTACATCCCTTACATGATCCTGACCTGCTACATCTCCATTGAGGCCATCGATGATCACCTGATCGAAGCAGCCCGCTCACTGGGCGCACAGCGATTTGCCATCCTGCGCCGGGTGATCATTCCGCTCGCCATGCCGGGTATTGTCGCCGGCTCTATCCTGATCTTTGTGCCCGTGGTTGGTTCGTTCATGGAACCCCGGATTCTGGGTGGCAGACGCGGAACCTTTGTCGGCACCATCATCGAGGATCAGTTCACGGCCGTCTTCAACTGGCCGCTGGGTGCTGCGTTGTCGTTTATCATGCTGGCCCTGGTGCTGGTTGTGCTGGCGGTCCTGTCACCTCTGATCAGGAGGATCACCTGATGCAGGACAACAAGCGACTGGCGAAACTGGGGCATGTTTATCTGGCCTTGATGCTGGTGTTCCTGTACGTGCCCATCATCATTATGGCGGCCATGTCATTTAATGACTCCAACCTGTACCGTCTGCCCATTGAGTGGAGCACCCGCTGGTATGCGGCCCTCGCGCACAATGACAAACTGATCGACGCCAGCATCAACAGCCTGTGGGTCGCCGCTATTACCACCGTGCTGGCAACGGCGCTGGGCACGGCTGCATCGCTGGCGTTCTTCCGCTACGAATTCAGGGGCAAACGACTTCTGCAGCTACTGGCCTTTCCGCCTATCACCATTCCGTGGCTGATAATCGGTACCGCTATGCTGACCCTGTTTTTCTGGATCGGTATGGGTCGGGGCCTGCATGCCATGGTGCTGGGTCATGTGGCACTCGCCATGCCCTACGTGATCATCGTCGTGTCGGCGCGGCTTAAATCCTTTGATCTGGCGCTGGAAGAGGCCGCCCGCTCGCTGGGCGCGTCAAGCTGGCAGGTGACCATGCGGGTGACGCTGCCCTGGATCGCCCCGGGCGTGATGGCCGCCGCCCTGTTCGCCTTCGCCGTATCCTTTGACCAGTTTGTCATTTCCTATTTCCTGTCGGCGCCGGGTGTTTCAACATTACCGGTTGAAATCTACACCTCCATTCGCAAGGGCTTTACGCCTGAAATCAACGCCATATCCACCATCGTCATCGGTATATCCATGGTGCTGTTACTGGGTGTGTCCCGGTTCTACCGGTTTGGTGGGGAACGCTGATGGCACAGGTGAGCATTCGCGGTGTCAGCAAGACGTTCGGCCAGATGAAGGCGCTGGACGATGTTTCGTGCGAGTTTGCCAACGGCAAATTCTATGCCCTGCTGGGTCCGTCCGGCAGTGGCAAGACGACCCTGCTGCGCATGATCGCCGGGTTCGAATTTGCCGACAGTGGGACGATCCTCATGGACGGCGAGTCGGTTGACAATCTGCCAGTAGAAAAACGCGATATCGGTATGGTGTTTCAGAACTACGCGCTGTTTCCCAACATGAACGTCTTCGACAACGTGGCTTTCGGTCTGTCGGTTCGCGGGACAGACACGACGGAAACCGCCCGGCGCGTGGGCGAGAGTCTGGAACTGGTCAAGCTGGAGGGCCTGGATAAACGCAGACCTCACCAGCTTTCCGGTGGTCAGCGTCAGCGGGTGGCGCTGGCGCGAGCACTGGTGACAAACCCGCGTGTGCTGTTGCTGGATGAGCCCCTGAGTGCACTGGACCGGGCCCTGCGTGTGGAAATGGAAGTGGAGTTGCGCCGCATTCAACGCGATGTGGGTATCACCACCATATTTGTTACCCATGATCAGGAGGAAGCTCTGACCATGAGTGATCACATCGGCATTCTCAATGCGGGTCGCATGGTACAGGAAGGCCCGCCCCTGCAGGTCTACGAGCATCCTAACAGTGCGTTTAGTGCCAGTTTTCTGGGTGATTCAAACCTGCTTCATGGCACCGCCCGGGATGGTCGGATCACCCTGACCGACGGCGGCTTGATTGCCTGCGCAAACCGGATTGATGAGACAGATGGCAGCCCCGCCACCGGGTCCATCCGACCGGAAAAAATCACCATCATGGACAGTAAGGACTCTGTCGCGGATCCCGACCGAAACAGTCTTGATGGTACCGTCGTCAGCCATATTTTTGCCGGCAGCAGCCTGACTTATCAAATCAGGTGGAATGACGAAATTCTGCGCGTTTTCGTGCAGAACCTGAGCGGTGATATCTTTGCCGATGGCACGCCGGTGCGCCTGTCGTGGAAACCGGATGATACGGTGGCGGTGACCCATGACTGACAGTAACCGCCTGCCATTTGGCAACCTGGATGCCCGCACCCTGCATATCTGTATCGATATGCAGCGGATCTTTCTGGAACCCGGCCCCTGGTATGGTGAAGCCGGTCTCGGTGTGATCGAGCCCATATCACGACTGGTCAATCATGCGCCGGAGCGATCCCTGTTCACCCGGTTCATCACGGCTGAAACCGCAGCGGAAGCAAACGGTTGCTGGCAACGGTATTATCGCCATTGGCATGCAGTAACACAGGCAGAAGCCGGACCCGAAGTCCTCGATCTGCATGCCGACGTGCTGTCGCTGGCTGCGCCCGAGAACGTATACGACAAGTTGGCCCATGACGCATTCGACAGTGCCGCTTTCCGGGCACGCATGGAACGGGAGGCGCCGGAAGCCCTCATTCTCAGCGGCATCGAGACGGACGTCTGCGTGCTGGCAACCGCCATGTCGGCGGTTGATCTGGGGTACCGTGTGATCATCGCTACAGACGCGGTCGCCAGTTCCGATCCGGCCTCCCATGCCGCCACCCTGAACCACATCTATCCGCGCTTCGATCAGCAGATCGAACTGGCCAGCGTGGACGCCATCGTTGAAAGCTGGGGGCTGACGTGAAGCACGATACATGGTGGACATGGAAGGCCGAGATGCCAGCCGAATTGCGACACTTTGCGTCCGGTCTGATCATGACGCCGGTTCTCTATGCCGCATCGGAGAACAATGTGTCGCTGCTGATGCCCGGCAAGGAAGTTTCGTTCGGCCCCCGCCCCATTGGCGAGCAGTCCATCGAGCTTGATTTAGGCGTTTCGGGCACTGCGTTGAACTGGCTCTACACCCGGCAGGACGGCATTCTGGGTCTGGACTGGGAAACCAGAGCATTCGGTGAATGGGGGCTGCGGTTCTGGGTTGTTCTCTGTTTCCACGGCGGCGACGGCGCACGGTTCACCTATGACCGCAACACGAACACGCTGGAAGGCACCAGCGGCGGCTACAGGCTGCGGGTTTGTTCAGGAAAAGCCCCGCTGATGGCAACCTTCCATGATAATCTGGATGATCTGGTCAATGAGTACCGGGAGAAAGGGTATTTCTATCTGGCTTCCCGTGGCACCGAGGGCACTTTTGCTGCACTCCGGTTCAATCTGGAAGAAGCACCTGACATGCATGTGGAAGCCTCTGTTGTTCCCGCAGATGCCGGGCATGTGCCTTTTCCAGCCATTGCTGCCGTTGAACACAGCGATCCTTCGTCCGGACCTGTTGCCCAACAGGCGTTGAATGCCGTCCATGACGTCATGGCGTGGAACCACGTTCACGACTTTATCAACGGCCGACCCTATACCGCGCTGAGCCGGTTCTGGAACACCCAGAAGTTCGGGGGTTTCGGTGTGTGGCTGGATGACATCCTGTACAACGCGCTGTGCTGGGGAAATTTCCGTGAAGATCATGCCGTCGACAACCTGGACGCGGTGTTTGCCCACCAGACCGAGGCAGGTAATTTTCCCTGTCTGGTAACGGGGTATGACGCCTGGGATGACCGTACCCAGCCTCCCATCGCCTCCTATGTGATCTGGACCCTGTACCAGCGCAGCGGCAACCGCTCTCTCCTGGAACGATATTACCCCGGCTTGCTGCGCAATTATCGCTGGTGGTGGGACCGGCGCCAGCTCGGCGATACGGGCCTGCTGGCTTTTGGTACCAGCCTGGATGCGGGCGACGGCCTCTACAAGGGCACCAAATTGGCGGCCAAAGATGAGTCCACCATGGATAACTCGCCGCTGCATGATCCCGTTCCCTTTGATGAAACCACCGGTATGCTTCTGGCAGCAGACGTGGCGGTCAACAGTATCACCGTCATTGATGGCGAGGTGCTGGCATTGATGGCCGCGGAACTGGGCTATGCAGATGACCAGTCGGACCTTGCTCAGCGCGTGGAAACTCACAAACAGCGTATAGCCGACTGGTTATGGGACGAAGATCGCGAGATATTCGCCAACCGTATGATTGATGGAAGCTTTGTGCCGTCACTCGCGCCCACCTCATTCTATCCGCTCGCTGCCGGGATCGGCACTCCGGAACAGGTCGACCGCATGATCGCCCGATACCTGAATGACGAACAGAAATTCGGCGGTGAATGGGTTCTGCCCTCGGTCACACGTGACGACCCGGCCTATGTGGATAACGTATACTGGCGTGGCCGTATCTGGGGGCCGCTGAACTTCTGGGTCCATCAGGGCCTGCGCCGCGCTGGCCGAGACGAGGACGCCCGGACTCTGGCCAACAAAAGCTGGTCCCTGTTCGCCCGTAACTGGCAACACCGGTTATGTGGAGAAAACTTCAGTGCCGAGACAGGCGATGTCCATGACCAGCCCGATACGGATGGGTTTTATGCCTGGGGCACGCTGTTGCCTGCACTGACCGTGTCGGAGGTTATGGACTTCTCCCCATGGCAGGGCTGGTCCGTCATGCGACCAGCGGAGCCCGATGTTCGCATTGGTCCGCTGCAATCACCGGTCGGTCCCTGCATGGTCTGCCGGGATCGCGGTGACGTATGGTGGGTTGAACATGCCGAACATGGCACCGTGTTTGTCGAAAGCAACGTCAGGGGGCGTATTACCCAGTTAAGACTGGGCAGCGCTGAACCGGCGGCGACGTTGCCCGATACCATGCAAGAAGACGAGTGGATTTTGTTTCCGTCTCACGACCCAAAACCCGCATAGGCAGACAGCATGACACCACAACCGCAGCCGGACACACTGAACATTCTGTGTTGGGCCGGGTATGAAGACGCCCGCTTTGTTGCCGACTTCGAATCCCGTTTTGACTGCGCAGTCCACGGCGAGAATTTTGAATCAGACACCCTGGCCGCCGAGCGGATTTGCCGCGAGGACCACTGGGACCTCATCAACATCAACAATCCCTACGTGAACGACCTGCTGTATCCGGGCGGTAAAATTCAGCCGCTGGAGCGTGACCGGTATGATCACCATCGGCTTCGGCAGTTCCCACAGTTCGATGATTTTTTCTCCTGCGCCATGAGCCGCGACGGACAAAACATACTCGGCATCTGTCAGCGGTTTGGACCGTTCAATCTGGTTGTAAACACCAACGCCATCGACGCGGCAACGGCGCGCGCAGAAGGGTTTCAGCTTGCCGATGATCCCGCCAACATGGGTCAGTTCGGATTACTGGACTACCCCGAGTTCAACGTCATGCATGCGGCCATCGCCTGTGGACTCGATCCATTTCTCGAGATGAGGAATGCAGAACAGGTCAGGGTCGCAGACAAACTGCGGTACTGGCGAGAGAACGCGGTGCTGTTCACCAGCGATCATCTCGAACTCAATGAGGCTCTGGTGAGCGGCCATATCCGGTTTTACATCAGTGGCGGTGTTTACACAGCGGCGGCAGCACGACAGGCCGGTCACGCCAACATCATGTCGATCACACCCGACGCCGGGCCCGTCAACGGTCGCGGTGGCATCGCTTTCGTGGAGGTCACGTCCATGTGCGCCGACAGCAAAAATCCGTCGATGGCTCTCGATTTTCTTGACTATATGCTTGAGCCCGAGCAATGCCACCGGATCGCCTTTGCAGACGGTATTCATAACCCGGTTGCCCAGATGTACGACCCAAACGTAATGGCGCGATTTTCGAGCGATGACCTGAAAACCATTCAATTCGATACGCTGGAGTCTGACATGGCCCGGTGTATACCTTACGCCACAATCCCGAGTTTCAGCAGCATCATGAACCGGTAGACACCCTCATCACTCCTGGACTACTGAGGTTTCGTTTCCAGATAGTGCCAGAGGAATTCCTGAAAACTGTCCACGGTCTGTTTCAGTTCGAAGTTTGGACGGATCATGGACCGGATCATGGCGCCATCCAGAAATGTTGAAATCACACGCCGGACATCGTTGGCATCCACGGCGCGAAAAGCGCCATTTCTGGTTCCCAGTTCGATAAACGCAACAAGTGTATCTTTTTCGAGTTCATAGAAATGACCGATAGCCTTGTCAACTTCCACCCTGCCGGAAGTATCCGTCCTTAAATCCAGACTGACTTTAACCATTTTCCGGATGGTACTCATGAACTGGACATGGGTGTCCAGCCAGCAGTGAATCTTTTCCTTAGGGTCCCGAACCTGATCAATGGCTTCCTGAAATGCCTGGAACACCTGAGCCGCCGCATCCTCGATCGCGGCACGGCACAGCCCCTCCTTGTCGGAAAAATAGTAGTAAATCATGGCCGTATTGACGCCCGCGGCGAGGCCGATCTCCTTGATCGAGACCTGTCCATATCCATTTGCCGCGAACAAATCTAGGGCAACGGACTTGAGATCTTCGGCTGTATCTGTCTGGCGCTCGGCCATGGTGGGACGACCAACCTTGCGGCGTGTTGCCGGTTTACCTGCCATGACTGATCCACACTCCCGAAGAATTCAATTCGGATTCATGTTGACAGATTTTATTAATTAATCAATTAATTAAACAATGAAATGCACAGACAGGGACATTCGGGATGAACAAACAACCGGGCACAGGATCAAACTCTCTCAAAGACGATTTAACGGCACAAGGCGTGGAGTTCATGCTGCCGTCCTATGTGGACATGCATGGTGTGTCCAAATCCAAGATGGTGCCCATAGCCCATTTTGATGACATGATGAGTGGTTCTGAACTGTGTACAGGTGCAGCGCTGGACGGTGTGCCCCAGGAAATCAATGACGAAGAGGTCGCCGCCCACCCGGACCCGGCGTCCTGTATCATTCAGCCTTGGATGCCAAACGTGGCATGGTTTGCCAGTGATCTGTATTGCGAGGGAAAACCGTTCGAGCCGTGCAGCCGGAACATCCTCAAACGCACACTCGCCAAGGCCAGCCAACTTGGATACGGCCTGAATCTCGGCATCGAGGCTGAGTTTTTTGTGTTCCGGGAAGAAGAAGATGATGGTGTCTACCGTCCCGTCAGTACGCGCCACAATCTGGACAAACCGGCGTATGACGCATCCCGACTGCTGGATAATATGGGCTGGTTAGGCGAATTGGTAACGGCCATGAACGGGCTTGGCTGGGATGTGTACTCATTTGATCATGAAGATGGCATCGGTCAGTTCGAAATCGATTTCGCCTACGCCGACGTCCTGACCATGGCCGACAGATTTGTGTTCTTCCGGCGACTTGCCAACGAGATCGCCCGCAATCATGGCGCTTTTGCCAGTTTCATGCCCAAACCTTTCCCGGATTATGCTGGCAGTGGCGCGCACTTCAATCTTTCCCTGTATGACGAAAAGACCGGGACCAACCTGTTCGAAACTGACGATGATCCGCGCGGGTGCGGCATATCACCGCTCGGATATCAGTTCCTGGCTGGCGTATTGCGGCATCTGCCTAGTCTGTGCGCTGTCGTTTCACCAACGGTCAACAGCTACAAACGCCTGATCCTGAAAGGCAGCAATTCCGGCTTTACGTGGGCACCCGTGTTCTGCAGTTACGGCAACAACAACCGCACCAATACCCTGCGGATTCCCCGCGGCGGCGGCCGGGTGGAACTGCGCGTTGCCGATCCGGCCTGCAATCCCTATCTCGGCGCGGCGATGGTGCTGGCGGCCGGCCTCGAAGGCATTCGTGAGCAGTTGGACCCAGGCGAGCCCCACACGGACAACCTGTATATCAAGAGTACGGAAGAACTGGACAGTCTGGGCGTTTCCATGCTGCCACGCACCCTGGGCGAAGCACTGGATGCCTTCTCCGGCAATCCGTTGACCCGCGAGACATTCGGCGGTGATATGTATGATGCATGGCTGTCCTTCAAACAACAGGAATGGCTGAGTTATCTCAACCATGTGTCCGACTGGGAACAGAATCGCTATCTGAAGTTCTTCTGACAAAAAGGTAAACCCGTCCCGTTCTTCGAGGCTTGTTCACGTCGTGGGCCACCACTTATAGTGGTCGCCATGCCCGAAAAGATTCTCAAAGAAACCTTTGGATACGACAGCTTCCGCACCGGACAGCGCGATGTCGTCGATTGCCTGATGGCCGGCGAGAACGCGCTGGTAATCATGCCAACGGGCTCCGGCAAATCCCTGTGTTTTCAGATCCCGGCCCTGCTGATGGGTGGCCTGACAATTGTTGTCTCACCTCTGGTCGCCCTCATGGAGGATCAGGTCGCGGCCTTGAAACTGGTGGGTGTAGCAGCAGACACCATCAATTCATCCCGTGACCGCCAGATCAACGTGGCCGCCTGGAAACGGGCGGCAGCGGGGGAAACCCGGCTGCTCTATCTGGCACCGGAACGCCTGATGACCGAGCGCATGCTGGATGCCCTGTCCCGCCTGCCCGTGCGTCTGATTGCTGTGGACGAGGCGCATTGTATCTCGCGTTGGGGGCCATCTTTCAGGCCCGAATACGAAGCCCTGAACCGTCTCAGGGAGATTTTCCCCCATGTACCCATGGCGGCATTGACCGCAACGGCTGATCGGGCCACCCAGAACGACGTGGCGACAAAACTGTTCGGGGGGACCGCCCGGCATTTCCTGTCTAGCTTTGACCGACCCAACATCCGGTTGAATGTCGCCATGCGCGGCGACGCCAAACGCCAGTTGCTGGATGTGGTCAAGACACATCGCGACGAAAGCGGCATCGTCTACTGTCTGTCCCGTGCCAAAACCGAGAAAATGGCGCAGTTCCTGATCGAGAATGGCGTTCACGCCCTGCCCTATCACGCTGGCATGGACTCGGGAACAAGGGCCAGAAACCAGAAGGCCTTTATGATGGAACAGGGCGGCTGTGTCATGGTCGCCACCATCGCCTTCGGCATGGGGATCGACAAACCGGATGTCCGTTTTGTCTGCCATACGGATATGCCGGGCAACGTGGAGTCCTACTATCAGGAAATCGGACGGGCGGGGCGCGACGGCGCGCCAGCCGAAGCGCACATGTTTTATGGTCTGGATGATTTGCGCATGCGCCGCCTGTTCATTGAACAGGATGACGGCGACGGCGATCACAAACGCCGTGAGCACAAGCGCCTGGATGCCCTGATTTCCTAT
>JAJFID010000325.1 GCA_021775325.1 Rhodospirillales bacterium | reverse complement strand
CTCGGTCTCGTCAGGATCGCGTAGCGCGTAGCCGCGCCCCCATACTGTATCGATGTAGTTTTCGCCCTCAGTCGCCAGAGAGAGTTTCTTGCGGAGTTTGCAAATGAATACATCAATAATTTTGAGTTCAGGCTCATCCATTCCGCCATATAGATGGTTAAGAAACATCTCTTTGGTCAGGGTTGTCCCTTTTCGCAGGCTCAACAGTTCCAGAATGCCATATTCCTTACCCGTCAGATGAATGGGCGTACCCTCAACTTCTACAGTCTGAGCATCAAGATTGACGGACAGTTTCCCTGTTTCAATGATGGATTGTGAGTGCCCCGCCGATCGCCGGACAATGGCCTGGATTCTGGCCAGCAACTCATCACGATTGAAAGGTTTCGTCAGGTAGTCGTCGGCACCTGAGCCCAAACCCTTTACCTTGTTCTCTGCCTCGGTCAATCCGGAAAGAATCAGGACAGGTGTACGGACTTTGGCGTCACGAAGTCGTCTGAGAACCTCAAACCCGTTCATATCCGGCAACATGATATCGAGAATGATAATATCGTAATCATACAATTTACCAATCTCGAGGCCATCTTCCCCAAGGTCTGTGGAATCAACGACCATTCCCGAGGTCTTGAGCATAAGCTCAATGCTTTCCTTGGTATTGACATCGTCTTCGACGAGTAGGACCCGCATTTGGCCCTCCAGTTTTCCTGTTAATATTTATTAACCATAATTTCAGATGGACTCTCACGCAAGCGGGCAGGCCATGTTCCACTAAAACCGTCGATAATATCCACCTAAGTCATTAAAAATACTGCCTTAATGATCCATAAAGACTTTCGCCACATAATTGGCTCAATAACGATATAATAGGTGTGATCGCAAATTCGTGAAAATGCGATTCGCAAACGATGCGATCACGCATGGACTGCGGGACGTGACCAAGTGCGAAAATGAGGGCGCACCAGACAGGAATTTGGCTTGAGTATTATCGGTAGCACCATCATTAATCAGATCGCGCGTTTACCCGAATACAGGGTTTACGGGCATGTGACGCAGATTGTCGGAATGCTTATCGAGATCGGCGGTGTTGAAGGTAATTTCTCTGTCGGTGATTACTGCCGGATCAAGGCTCGTGGCAACCATCATGTGCTGTGTGAGGCCGTGGGGTTTCGTGATGGCAAGGCGCTGGCCATGCCCTTTGGGTCACTTGATGGTGTAGGGCTCGGCTGTAAAGTTGAGATCAGCACGACGGCACCGGCTGTGTTCCCGGATGAATCGTGGCTCGGTCGCGTGGTCAATGCGTTTGGTGAACCTGTCGATGGTAAAGGCCCAATTGGCAGTGGTTCCACACCCTACCCAATTCATAATCAACCGCCACCGGCTCATTCCCGAACCCGGGTTGGTGGCAAAATTGACGTCGGCGTCCGCGCCCTGAACACCTTTTTGACGGTATGCAGTGGCCAACGCATGGGAATATTCTCGGGCTCTGGAATCGGGAAGTCCACTGTTTTGTCCATGATGGCGCGCCATACCTCGGCAGAAGTTAATGTGATCGGCATGGTCGGCGAACGTGGGCGCGAAGCCCGCGAATTTATTGAGGACGACCTGGGAGAGGAAGGATTGGCGCGCAGCGTCGTGGTTGTGGCAACGTCTGATGAGTCTCCATTGGTTCGCCGACAGGCGGCCTATTTGACGATGACTGTTTCAGAATTCATGCGAGATCGGGGAAAAGATGTTCTCTGCCTCATGGACAGTGTGACACGATTTGCCATGGCCCAACGTGAAATTGGCCTTTCAGCCGGTGAGCCGCCTGCGACCAAGGGTTACACGCCTTCCGTTTTTGGAGAATTGCCTCGTTTGCTGGAACGAGCGGGCCCCGGCACTGCCGGTCAGGGAAACATTACCGGATTGTTTACTGTTTTAGTGGAAGGTGATGATCACAATGAACCGGTAGCAGATGCGGTGCGTGGTATTCTGGATGGTCACATCGTTCTGGACCGCGCAATTGCAGAACGTGGGCGATATCCCGCTATCAATGTAAACAAGAGCGTATCGAGGACCATGCCACGCTGTAACACAGATCATGAAAATGGCATTGTCATGCGCGCCCGGCGCCTTCTTGCCACCTATGAAGACATGGAAGAGTTAATCCGGCTTGGCGCTTACCGCCGTGGCAGCGACCCGGTCATTGATGAAGCAATTCACTACTACCCCATGCTGGAGGAGTTCCTGTCACAGAGTATTGGTGATGTATCAACCCTGGAGCAGGGTTATGAAGATTTGGCGCAGATATTGGGCATCGAGGTGCCTGTCATGACGCCCGAAGACGGACAGCCGGATGACGGAGGGGAACAACCCGCCGCAGCAGAAGCAGAAACACCGGCGCAACCAACCGCGTGACTGAGAGAACCTAGGAGCTAAGGTAGCAGAAATGGCTAAGGACTTACACAATCTGATTCAGATTCACGAATTCGAGGTCGACGAGAAACGTCGTAAACTCGGTGAACTATTCCGCCTCATGGCAAATCTTGAAGCCCAGGCCAAGGCTCTTGAAGAGGAACTGGTGCAGGAGCAGCAAACTGCCCGTGCCAATCCGGAAGAGGCAGGCCATCTTTACGGAGCATATGCGGAGACCGTGATTGAACGACGCGAACGCCTCCGGCAATCGATGGTTCAAATGGAGGAGGCGATTGATGAGTCGCGTGAGGATTTACGTGTTTCCTTCATGGAGCTCAAGAAATTCGAGATTGCGCAGGAAAACAGAGATCGTAAAGCCGCAGCCGAGCTGAGCCGCCGCGAGCGCATGGATATGGATGAAATTGGCCTCCAGAGCCACCGCAAGAAAAAACTGGCGGGGTAATGCTGGTCACAAACAGCGCGTAAACATGCGAATTTAGTCGAGTATTGACTGGTTAACCAACGTTCGTATTTCCCGGCGAAGGGGATAGGTATCCGAAGGATACAACTGCGTCAGGAATACTACGGATAAATCTTCGAGCGGATCATTCCAGAATGCTGTGCTGGCGGCGCCACCCCAGTTGTACTCTCCTTCAGATGCCAGGAGCTGGGAACGTGGTGGATCGAGAACAACTGCCACACCCAATCCGAAACCCACACCATCAAAACTGACTTCACCGAATTTAGGTTGTCCCATGCTGGCCAGATCACCGGGCATATGATTCCGGGTCATGAAGTCGACAGTCTTCGGGCCCAGAATTCTGACGCCGTCCAGTTCTCCGAGATTTAGCATCATCGTCTGGAAACGCAGATAGTCTGTTGCCGTGGAGATCAATCCACCACCGCCCTGGAACCGCGTAATTTCACCACGAAACTGGGAACCCTCTGCCGTTTCCATCAGCGACATCCTGTCACCGTTCTTGTATTTGTAAACCGACGCAAATCGACCAGCGTCTTCATCGTGAACGCTGAACCCTGTATCATGCATGCCAAGTGGTTGCAGAATATGTTCTGCAAAATACTGATCAAGGGGTTGTCCGGATATGACTTCGATCACGTGCCCCAGAACATCAGTGGCAATGCTGTAGTTCCACTGTGTTCCCGGATGGAACGCCAGTGGCACAGAGGCGACGTCACCAATCCATTGGGCAAGCGGGCTTCCCTTGGCATTGAAATCCAGGTCCTTTTCAGAGTAGAGATCATTCAGGGGCGAGTCCGGGTCCATAAATGCATAGGTAAGGCCCGCAGTGTGGGTCATGATCTGCTTAATGGTGACATCGCTTGCTGCGGGCTCCGTAACAACATCAGTACCCGCACCGCTTTTCCAGACATGCAATTTCCCGAATTCCGGAATAAATTTACTTACGGGGTCATCCAGTTGAAACATTGCCTGCTCGTATAGCATCATGGCAGCAACGGAAGTCACCGGTTTTGTCATGGAAAAGATACGGAACAGGGTGTCAGTTGTAATCGGCGTTTTACTGTCCACGTCCCGATAGCCCTGTGCATCAACGTAGATCAGTTGACCGTGGCGCATAACGGCGGTCAGGGTGCACGGTAACTTTCCACTGTTCACATAACCGCCCGCCCAGTCGTGGATACGATTGAGGCGTTCCTCGCTCATGCCCACATCAGCAGGTGTACTCGTCAGTTCCATGTAGGTCCTCTTAACTCAGGTGGCTCAAAATGAATCCAGGCGTGCCAGGATGTTTTCGTTGTTCCAGCCAGGTTCACGTTCATCCACGATAACCTGCATGTCAGCGCCCGCACGGACCGAAGATAATGAAATTTCGATCCATCTGGGCACCAGATGGTCATTGGTGTCACCTACCATGGTGACAGCCATCAATTCCATAGAATCCCAGGTCATGGAGCCAATTGCCGCCAGATAGCGTTGCCAGGCGTCAGGGTGAAGAATGAAACTGCCTGGGACGTAGCGCAAACGAACATCATGAGGTGCCATGTCAGGTTGTGGTGAAAGTTGGCCCGATAGCACGGATATGTAGTCAAGTGACCGGTCAGGATTAGGCGAGGACGCCAGCATTGCGCGACGTTCATGAATTTCCATTTCAGCTACCATGGTAAAACTATATCCATCTGTGCTCATACGACAATGCCAAGGCCGGAATCCGGGTTGCGCGATTGAGACTCCATTTCAATGAAACCATTCGGCGCGGCCTGAAATGACATCCCGCCATGCATCCCGACAATCTCATTTGATCTGGTGAATAACTCCATCATGTCGTTGCGGACCATAGGCGGCAGGGGGTGCGACGTGCGGATAATCAGATCGAGACGTTTTTCCATCTTTTCGATCATGCCATCCAGTTGCAAGCGCCCCATACTACTGAGTGTCACGTCAATCAGGAAGCGGTTGCCTGTTACCCGCTGGTCCTCATTGTCGTCTTCATCATGCAACTGTTTTGTATAGAGCCTGATTTGTTCCAGGCCATCCTGTGTCTGAAAAGGTACCAGTGTGCCACGCCAGTCTGTTGCCCGTGATGGTCCACTGGCGTCTTCGTCAATGGCACCCATGGCACGAAAATCATCACCGAGCCGTTTCATGGCGTCGGGGCGGGCTTTTTCAAGGATTTTTGCCGCATTGTCTCCGATCCAGCTTCGGACATCACCACTGCGAAGCGCGCTTAGGAAAAAAAGGGCGGTAGCCGTAAATTGTACGTTGAGTTTCGGAATAACATGATTGCTTATCTGAGAGGCGGTTGTGGGGCTGGCCTCATGGAGCACACGCAGACTTTCTTCCAGACTTGGCCATGTTTGTGAAGCTAACATGCCCTCGCGGTGTAACGTAGGTGGCAAAGTTTTGGGGTCTTGTGGTGGCTGTGGCGTCGTTTCAACGCGAAAAGTAATCTCGGTACCAGGTGGCAAAGATTGTGCGGTGTTAATACTCACTGTTGCACCCGGCGTGTGAACAATCGTATGACCCAGTGCGGTCGCACCGGACACGTACCCGGTCAGGTTCATGCCTGGCATGAACGGCGAGGCAGGGCCGCCAGACGTTACAACGGATGGTACACCGGCAGATGGTGGGTTCAAACTCTGAATATTGATTGTCAGTTGACTGCCAGCCACATGATGACCGATCGAACCGGCATGAGGCCCCGGAATTGCTGA
The DNA here is from genome assembly GCA_021775325.1 of Rhodospirillales bacterium. Taxonomy (GTDB): domain Bacteria; phylum Pseudomonadota; class Alphaproteobacteria; order Rhodospirillales; family Casp-alpha2; genus JABJGO01. The sequence goes on along the minus strand of JAJFID010000325.1, from coordinate 5,349 downwards.
TGATTGTTGAGGTCCGACTGAAAACATATGTGAGTTACCTGATGCCTGACCGAGTGTCTGGCCGGTCGAGTTGGGCACGCTGGCCGCAGGTATAGCGGTATTTGCTGACTGTGTTGGCGCACCATCAGTACTCGGGTTAGCAATGCCCTGTTGGTTCAAGCCTCCGGATGCCGGGTTCGTGCCTTGTACCACGGTGAAACTGCCATCGGGCGCTACTGTAAAGACAGGTGTCGCACTCAGTAGCGTCGCACCAACGGTGGAGCCGACAGATAGCGTCAGGACGGTGGGGCCAGGCGGTGCCTGGGATGTCTGATTGGCGGTAATGCTGGTGGAATTGCCTGTCGGATTTCCAGCCAGTCCAGTTGCGTCGGATGATGCAGACTGGAGGCTGTGAATGCCGGGAGCGGACTTTCCTGCTATCTCGAGGACATGAAAGGTCAGAGCCGGACCGCTCACTGCTTTTGGCGGCACCTGTAACAACAAGGTTTGACCACTCTTGAGGTTTAATGGCGTTTCAACTGAAAATCGACCCAGTGCCGTATCAATCTCTGTCTGACCGGGAGTTGTTGATGCAGCGACCTGCGCGGACAACTGGTTTCCTGGCGGCAGTTGCAGCAGTTCAACCGTAGCGTTATTGACCACGACAACGGGTGCGGGTGCCGGGCCGGCGGTGGTAATCACGGGCGGAGCCGCAGGTGGTGGCTGAATGGTGCTCACGGGTCGACCATTAGTTTCCGTTCTGAAGTTTTTGCACGATGGCCTCCACATCTGCAGCGGCTTCGCAGGTCGGGAACCGCGTGAATAGTGACTCCTGGTTCCGAATTGCTTCCCGTACCTTGTCGTCACGTCGGATAACACCCAACAGAGGAGGCGTGAATTTCAGAAACCCCTGGCAGGCCTTGGCCAGAGTATTATGCGTCCGCTCACCTTCGCGGGTAGAATTGACCATGTTTGCAACAACGCTGATTTGCGTATCCGGGCGTTCGGCATGCGTAACTTTGATGAAAGCATAGGCGTCCGTCAGTGCCGTTGGCTCATCGGTAACGACCACAATACATTTCGATGCATAGGTCGCAAGTTGCCTGACTGTGCGATCAATACCGGCCCCCATGTCCATCAGAACGGAATCATAAGCAGGCGCAATCTGGGCCAGATCATCTGACAACATACGAAGCCTGCTTGGCGGCAGATTTGCCAGTGAGCCAGAGCCCGAACGACCGGCAACTACGTCAAAATCGCCCTGTTCGAAGTAGGTAATGGCTTGTCCTACAGTTATTCTGCCGGAAATAACCCCACCCAGATCCTGCTTCGGCATCAGGCCCAATTGAATGTCCAGATTTGCGAGCCCCAGATCGCCATCGAAAACCAGAACTTTCTGTTGGCGCTTGGCAAGTGCATGGGCGAGCGTAATCGTGAACCACGTTTTGCCCACGCCGCCCTTGCCTGACGCAATTGCAATCATGTTTCGGCCCTTCGTCTGGACGCCAGTTGATAGGCCAGGAGAATGTTGCTGGTTCATGATTCGGTCTCAGGTTTTGCATATGGCATGATGATTCGTGCCAATGATACTGGATTGATTGGGCTAAGTCCGTCGGCCACCTGTGGCGTAACGCTGACATCAGAGAAACTAAGGTTGCCCGCGTCGGCCGCAGTCAGAACTGCGCCCAATCGACGGCTCAGGTCCAATCGCGTGACGATCAGTCGCTCAACACATTCCTGCGAAAATGCGGCGGCGGTTTCTGCGGCTTCGAGCGCATCACAGCCTGCCGCCAGAACCAGAACAGGTTCCGCATCAACTGCTGTGATCATATCCTCCAGTAGTTGCATATCCTTCTCGCTATAAGGATTTGCTCCAGCCGTATCAATGTAAATCTGATCACAATCCGCGAGTGTCTCTGTAACCTCACGTAGTTCTCGCGCTGTTGCGACACATTGAAGATCCAATTTAAGAATGCGGGTAAAGGCGGACAACTGCTCCTTGGCGCCAGCCCGGGAGATATCGGTTGTAATGACGCCGACCTTGTTGCCACCGAGAACACCACGGGCCGCCAGTTTGGCGACGGTGATTGTCTTACCGGAACCGGGTGGTCCAACAAGCATGAGCGGGCGGGCAATGGTCTGTTCGCTCAGAGGAGAGAACCTGAAGCTGGTGTCTATTGCGCCCGCAAAGGCCAATGTTGCGTTTTCGGCATCAAGTGCGCATGCAGAGCGAACGAGTCGCTCGGTCAATGGATCGGGGACGCCGTGATACCGAAGAACCTGTCGGATAGTTTGCGCTACATCTGCTTCATCACGAACCAACTCATGTACCTGGCTCTCCTCAGCCTCTAAATCCGACGATGGTGCGTCTTCAAGGGCTGCGACAACCTGAGACGATTGCCCGTTGGCGTCCTGGTGCGTCGACACGACGATGGCCTCACCGCCCATTTCCTCACGGACCTGGGCGAGAGCCTCATTGGTGTTGGCAGCGACGAACGTCTTTAAACGCATGGTTCGCGGATGCTCCCGATTTCAGTTTCTTTCCTAGGTACAACTATATCTGTCCAACGGTCTTAATTCGAGCCTTAGGATGCACCTCGTTTTGTGACAAGACTACAGTCATGGGGCGGAAACGTTCGATGATGGATCGTACATATGGACGAATTGCGGGACTGGTCAATAACACGGGTGTTTCACCCATCATGGCCTGTCGCTCAAAGGTGGAGCGAAGTGCGTTAATGAATTCCTGAAGTGCGGTCGGTGCCAGGGAAAGTGTACGCTCGTCCCCTTGACCGATCAGGGATTCAGCAAATACCTGTTCCCAATTCGGAGTCAATGTGATCAACGGAATCACACCTTCGGCATTTTCGTTCATGTCGCTGATTTGCCGAGATAGTCTGCCACGCACGTGTTCGGTAATCATCAGAACATTGCGTGTCTGGCTGCAGGCTTCGGAAATTGCTTCCAGAATTGTCGGCAGGTCGCGGATGGAAATCCGTTCCATCAGCAGATTCTGTAGCGTGCGCTGAATACCGCCAATCGTGATCTGCGTTGGCACCAGATCACCAATCAGTTTCTGGTGCTCCTTGTCCAGATCATCCATCAGTTTCTGCGTCTCAGAATAAGACAGGAGTTCCGACATATTGTCTTTGATGATTTCCGTTATATGGGTGGTAATGACCGTTGCAGGGTCGACAACCGTATAACCACGGAACAGGGCCTCTTCCCGGTTTGCTTCATCAATCCACATGGCGGGTAAACCGAACGTTGGTTCAGTGGTCTTTTCGCCAGCCAGGGTGATTTCCTCACCACGGGGATCCATGACCAGCATCTGGCTGGGGCGCAGATCACCGCCACCAGCTTCGATCTCCTTGACCCGGACGACGTAGGCATTGGCAGGCAGTTGCATATTGTCCTGGATACGCACGCTGGGCATCACAAAACCTACGTCGACCGCGAGTTGGCGTCGCAACGCCTTGATCTGGTCCGTCAACCGTTGACCGTCTCGCGGCGTGTTGATCAGCGAAAGAAGCCCGTAACCCAGTTCCAGGCGCAGATAGTCAATTTTCAGGGTTGCGGAAATAGGCTCTTCTGCGGCCGGTGGAGCCTGTTCCACGGCCGCAGCCTCTCGATCTTCTTCCACTTTGACCGCACGTTCAGCCTGAAGAGTGACATAAAGCGCAATGCCACCAGTGGTCAGGGACAGGATAATGAATGGAAGTGCTGGAATGCCTGGAAGGAACGCCAGGGCAGCAGTCAGAAATGATACCAGCCCCATTGGTTTTGGTTGACCACCGAGTTGCTTGAATAATGCCTTGTCTGTTTTGCCCGATATTCCTGCTTTGGTGACAACCAAACCGGCGGCGGTTGAAACAATCAGTGCCGGTATCTGGGTTACGAGTCCGTCACCCACCGTCAGGCTGACATAGTTGTTGGCGGCATCGGCAAATGTCTGGTCCATCTGAGCGACACCGATGACCATGCCACCAATGACATTGATGAACGTAATCAGCAGACCGGCGACGGCATCACCGCGTACAAACTTGGCCGCACCGTCCATGGCACCGAAGAAGGTACTTTCGTCTTCAAGAGTACGTCGGCGCAACCGAGCTTCGTCTTCGTCGATCAGGCCTGAGGAAAGATCAGCATCAACTGCCATCTGTTTACCGGGCATGGCATCCAGGGTGAAACGTGCCGAGACTTCAGCGATACGCCCGGAACCTTTGGTGATAACAACGAAGTTAACGATCACCAGGATGGAAAACACAATAATCCCGATGACAAAATTGCCACTCATGACAAAGCCGCCAAACGCTTCAATGACTTCGCCTGCCGCATCGGTGCCTGTATGCCCGTCTGCCAGGATCAGTCGGGTAGATGCCAGGTTGAGTGACAACCGGATCATGGTTGCCAGCAGCAAGACTGTGGGAAACGCGCTGAATTCCAGCGGCTCATCGATAAACAGTGCGGTCATCAGGATTAACACAGCGAATGTTATGGAGAACGCCAGTCCCACATCCAGAAACCACTTGGGCATGGGCAGGATCAGGATAACGAGGATCAGAACCACACCCAACGCCAGGGCGATATCGCCTCTGCGGGCAATGTTAAACGCCCGGTTGCCCACGTTCATAGCAAAGCCGCCGACATAATCGCCGGTGGTGTTTGACGGTCCGTCGCCGTCTATTTCTGAAATCCCGGGATCGGAGATTGTTTCAGCCATGATGGAGTTCGAACCCTAATGCGTTACTCGTTACCCGGCATAGGTACAGCCAGTCCCTGGTCGTTATACAGCTTGAGCTTGTTCCTTAGGGTGCGAATTGAAATGCCCAGAATATTTGCAGCGTGTGTTCGGTTGCCAAGGCAATGCTGAAGTGTGTTGATAATGAGCTGGCGTTCAACATCAGCGACTGTTCTGCCAACCATCGACGTTTTTTCAGAACCACCGTCGTTGGCAGTATTCCCACCTGAACCGCCCGATGAGTTTTGAAGCAAGATGGCGTCCGTATCGACTTCGTCGCCGGATGCCAGCAGAATAGCGCGATGCATGGTGTTTTCCAGTTCCCGAACATTGCCGGGCCAGGTGTGGCCACGCAACATATCCAGCGCCTTCGCAGAGATGGGGCGCGAATTCACACCATTGGCTTCGGCGAACTTGTTCACAAAATATTCTGCTAGAACCGGAATGTCGTCCGGTCGTTCCACCAATGGCGGTACACGAAGGTTCATTACATTCAGGCGAAAATAGAGGTCCTCGCGGAATGTTCCTTTTGTGATTTCGTCCTCGAGAATACGGTTTGAGGTCGATATAATCCGTACATCGATCTTTACGGACTTGTTGGAGCCGATCCGGTCTATTTCACGTTCCTG
>JAJFID010000324.1 GCA_021775325.1 Rhodospirillales bacterium | reverse complement strand
GACTCGTTCCCTGATACGACTACTGCCGATACCCTGATTGAAGCGCTGGTCGCGCGGGCTGCGGATATGGAAAAAAGAGCGGCTTTTTCCGTAACGGATGAAGCTGGCATCATTATCGGGGAAGTGGCCCGGGAAACAGTTATTGATCTGCTGTCGGATACGTCGGAGGTGACATGACATCCGTATCTGTCGCAGCCCAGCCTTCACGCCTGCGCATTAACCCGTGGTTGATTGCATGGGTTGCCGTGCTGGCGGCGACGGTCGCGCTGTATGATCTGAAAGACGTGATGCCGTGGGCGTTCAAGTATCCCAAGGCAATGATCATTCCGTTCAGGGCGTGGCTCAACGACTTTATGAAATGGTTGATGAACAGCGCTGATCTTGGGCTGTTCACCTTTCAGGAATTAACCCGTTTTCTGTCCTGGACCATTGAACAACCCTACAACGTCGTCAGGAGTCTTCTGTCCACAGGATTCCTGAGCGGGCAGGGCAGTTACGCCGTTGAAGTTTTCCCGCGCATTTCCTGGATCGCCATGATTGTCGCGGTCGTTATGCTGGCGCGTTACGCCAAGGACTGGAAACTGGCGGCGCTGGTTGGTGTCTGTTTTGTGTACCTGGCGATTTTTGACCAGTGGAACAGCGCCATGGTGACCTTGTCATCCATCCTGATTGCTGTGCCGTTTGGTGTGATCGGCGGGTTGCTGCTGGGGATCGCCGGTTATCGGTCTCGCAAGTTCGAGATGGCAATGGTGCCGGTGCTGGATCTGATGCAGACGGTTCCGGTCTTTGCCTATCTGGTGCCGATTCTGATCATGTTCGGGTTCAGTCCCGTATCGGCCATGATTGCCACCATTATTTATGCCATGGCACCGATGGTCCGCGTGACCATGCTGGCCCTGCAACAGGTTCCGGAAGAGGTGGTCGAGGCCGGACGCATGACCGGGTGCACGGACCGGCAACTGTTGTGGAAGGTGCAGATTCCCTCCGCCATGCATACACTCATGTTGGGCGTCAATCAGGTCGTCATGCTGTCACTCAATATGGTTATTATTGCCTCCATGATTGGCGCGGGCGGATTGGGATTTGATGTTCTCACCGCTCTGAAACGCCTGCGCATCGGCGAGGGCATCGAGGCGGGTCTGGCAATAACGGTTCTCGCCATTGCCATGGACCGGGTCAGTCAGGCTTTTGCCCGCCGTCCGCCACGGGGCCACGGCGTTCAGCTCGGTACATGGTATCAACGCCATCCCTATCTCCTGATTGTGGCAGTCACCGTTGTTGTGACATGGGTGCTGGGTCTGTTCATGCCCGCCATGGATGCCGTGCCCGACAGCTTAAAAATTTCCACTGGCACGTTTTGGGGTGACACCGTCAAGTGGATCAACCTGAACTTCTTTGACGAACTTGATGCTTTCAAAAACTTCCTGTTGCTGAACATCATGATTCCCTTCAAGCGATTCCTGTTGTCCCTGCCGTGGATCGGTGTTGTCGCGATTATTGCTTTGGCTGGATATCAACTGGGTGGTTGGCGGCTTTCTGCATTAACCGGCGGTCTGACCGTATTCCTTGCGGTCGTGGGTTTGTGGGCCAAGGCCATGGTGACCGTTTATCTGTGCGGTATCTCGGTCTTGCTGGTATGCCTGATCGGTATTCCCATCGGCATAGCTTCGGCACGTAACGAGCGCCTGCACCGGGTCGTCGGCGTGGTCATTGATACCCTGCAGACGCTGCCCAGTTTTGTTTATCTGATGCCGGTGGTGATGCTGTTCCGGGTCGGTGATTTTGCCGCCATGCTGGCTGTCGTGGCCTATGCCATCGTGCCTGCCATCCGGTACACGGATCACGGCATTCGCAATGTGCCACCACATCTGGTGGAAGCCGCAACACAGGCAGGCTGTACCCGACGCCAGTTGTTATGGAAAGTACAGATGCCGATCGCCTTGCCTGAAATCATGCTGGGTGTGAACCAGACAATCATGATGGCGTTGGCCATGCTGGTAATTACGGCGCTGGTTGGAACCCGTGAACTGGGTCAGGAAGTTTACATGGCGCTGGCACGGGCCGAGACCGGGCGCGGGCTGGTGGCCGGTGTGTGTGTTGCCTTCATCGCCATCATCGCTGATCGCCTGATTGGCGCGTGGGCGCGGCGGCGCAAACAGGAACTCGGACTGGAGTAGAGTTGGATTATGGCTGTGGATGTGGAAGCTGAGAAAAACCGGGTTCGGTCGCTGCCCTGTTGGCAGGGCTCCGTTGATATCGATCCTCTGAGCGGCGGATTGAGCAACCTGAACTTCGTCGTCAATGATGCCGGCAAGAAGTATGTGGTGCGTATGGTTGGCGGTGATGAGCCTGTTCACAACGTCATGCGTTTCAACGAACTTGCCGGTTTGAAGGCCGCTCATGCCATCGGTCTGACGCCTGGAATCGTCTATTATGATCAAGGCATCATGGTCATTGAGCATCTGGACGGCAAAACATATGAGGCAGACGATGTCCGCAATCTGGACAACCTCATGCGCATCATTCCGGAAGTGCGCAATCTGCACGAGCAGGCAAAGTATCACATCAACGGTCCCTGCCTGGCGTTCTGGGTTTTTCGCGTCCACCGCAGTTATGCCAATGCGCTGCGGGAAGGCAACAGCCGAATGGTCCCTCAGCTTGATCTCTACATGACCATAAACGATGAATTGGAAGCGGCTGTCGGTGCCGTAGAAATGACTTTTTGCCACAATGATTTGCTGTGCGCGAACTTCATCGATACCGGCGACAAAGTCTGGATCATTGATTGGGAGCACTCCGGGTACGGGGCCCGGCTGTTTGATCTGGCCAATATCGCGTCCAATGCGGAACTGCCTGAGGCGGCCGAACGGCAAATGCTGGAGGCCTATTACGGAACGGAGGCTGATGATCATCGGTGGCGTCGTTACAAGGCGTTCCGGGCGGCATCGCATTTGCGTGAGGCCATGTGGAGCATGGTGTCAGAAATTCATCTCGATCTTGAGGTGGATTACGAGGAGTACACCCGGCAGAACCTTGATGCGTTTGCTGCCGCCTACGAGGACTTCGGGAAACTATGAACGATACTGCGAACGAAACTGGCAAGATCCCCACTCAGGCCCGCGTTGTCATTATTGGTGGCGGCATCATCGGGTGCTCGACGGCCTACCATCTGGGCCAGGCCGGGTGGCGCGACGTTGTGCTGCTGGAACGCGCCAAACTGACCAGTGGCTCCACCTTCCATGCGGCCGGTCTGGTGGGACAGTTGCGCTCCAACGCCAACGTTACGCAGCTACTGAAGTACAGCGTTGAATTGTACGACAGGCTTGAGTCGGAAACCGGATTGGCGACCGGCTGGAAAATGAGCGGGTGTCTCCGGCTCGCCACCAATGACCAGCGCATGATTGACTACAAACGCCAGGCCACCATGGCGCGCAGCTTTGGTCTGGACATGGAGATATTGAGTCCGCAGGAGTGCCTTGATCTGTGGCCGGTTATGGATGGTTCCGATCTGGCGGGTGGCTGTTACATGCCGTCGGACGGACAGGCCAATCCTTCGGATATTACCCAGGCACTGGCCCGTGGTGCGCGATCATCCGGTGTGCGCATTGTTGAGGACTGCGGGGTCACGGCTGTTCATGTGAAGGAGGGCAGGGTAACAGGCGTGTCCACCACAGAAGGCGAAATCGCCTGTGAGGTTGTGGTCAACTGTGGTGGTCAGTGGGCACGTGAAGTGGGCCAGCTTGTGGGTGTCAATGTGCCGCTCATCTCTGTGCAGCATCAGTACATGATAACAGAAGCCATGGAGGGTTTGCCGCGGGACATGCCCACCATCCGGGACCCGGACCGGCGGATTTACTTCAAGGAAGAAGTTGGCGGGCTGGTCGCCGGTGTGTATGAGCCCAATCCCATCCCGTGGGCCAATGACGGTATTCCGGAAGGCTTCAACTTTACTCTGCTGGAGTCCAACTGGGATCATTTCGAACCGGCTATTGAACAATGCATGGAACGGGTGCCCATGCTGGAAACAGCCGGTATCAAGGAACTCATTAACGGGCCGGAATCCTTTACGCCCGACGGGAATTTTATTCTGGGTGAGGCCCCGGAAGTGGCAAACTTCTACGTGGGCGCCGGGTTCAACGCTTTTGGTATCGCGTCGGGTGGCGGCGCGGGCCGTGCTCTGGCCGAATGGATTATGGCGGGTGAGCCGTCCATGGACCTGGGGCCGGTTGATATCCGGCGTTTTGGTGCCCATCACCGGGATATCGAGTGGGTCAGAAACCGCACACTGGAACTGTACGGCAAGCACTATACCCTGCCGTGGCCGTTTGAGGAGCATGCGTCCTGTCGTCCGTTGCGCACGTCTCAACTCTATGACCGACTTGCCGGACAGGGGGCATGCTTTGGTGAGAAAATGGGCTGGGAGCGCCCCAACTGGTTCGCCCCCGAAGGTGTCGAAGCCCGAGACGAATACTCGTTTGGCCGTCAGAACTGGTTCGAGCACGTAGCCGAAGAGCACAAGGCGGTCCGCGAACGGGTCGGCCTGTTTGATCAGTCCTCGTTTGCCAAGTTCGAGATGCGCGGACCCGATGCCGAAAAGGCCCTGTCGTGGATTTGCGCCAACAATGTGACCAGGCCTGCGGGGCGTGTCACCTACACCCAGATGCTGAATATGCGTGGCGGGATCGAATGTGATCTGACGGTCGCGCGGTTCTCCGATGACCTGTTTTATATCGTCACCGGCACCGGGTTCAGGACTCATGACTTCACGTGGATACGCCGCAACATTCCAGCGGACTGCGATGTGGAACTGGTGGATGTTACTGATGACGGTTTTGCCCTGTCGCTCATGGGCCCCCGCGCCCGCGATGTGTTGGCGGCGGTGACGGACAAAGACGTGTCCAACGGTAGTTTCCCGTTTGGTCATTGTTGCGAGATCGCGATTGCCGGTGCGACAGTCCGTGCGCTGCGTATTACCTATGCTGGTGAACTGGGATGGGAACTGCACGGCTCAAAAGACGACGCGCTGGCTGTTTATGATGCGCTGATGGCGGCGGGCGAGGCCCACGGCATTGCCAACGCCGGATACCGCACCATCGAGAGCCTGCGTCTGGAAAAAGGTTATCGGGCATGGGGTGCGGATATCGGACCGGACTACACGCCCTTCGAGGCGGGTCTGGGCTGGGCCGTCAAATTGAAAAGCAATACCCCGTTCATGGGGCGTGAGGCGGTCGCGCAGAAAAAAGACGCTGTTCAGAACAAGCTTCTGGCGTGTTTCACCGTGGATGGTGTGGATACTGTTTTACTGGGTCGGGAAACCATCTATCGCAATGGCGAACGTGTGGGTTGGCTGTCCAGTGCCGGTTGGGGGCACACGGTACAGACCAACATCGGGTTTGGTTACGTGCGCAATCCTGACGGCGTAACCGATGATTATCTGCTGGCGGGCGACTACGAGCTGGAAGTGGCAGCACAACGCATTCCCTGCACCATTCATCTGCAACCGCTGTATGATCCTGATATGTCACGGGTGAAAGCGTAAACGTTACGTCGCCAAAACGCTCCTGCAACTGTCAGGCAGAATATTGTTTCGATGTCACCCCAGGGGGGGCTGCATTACTTACGTGTCTATAAAGTCGCCTGTGTGTTTACCGGGGAGAACCGGCGATGCAGTGGCGAGCCGGTCAGAGCAAGCAACTACCCATCCAGCGGCTCTTCAACAACGGGAACAACCCTTACAGGGTTCAAGTCGTCCGGAAGATTCCCCTCTTCAACTGGCTCTGCAGCGCTGCCGGGTGCAGTTGGACGCAGACTCTGAAGTTGAAAAATTCTGGCGTTATTGACACCCATTTGTGAATTTGCGGCATCCTTATCAATTTGCTGAATGCTGGCGTCAAGGACTCGTCCGGAATCCAGTCCAATCGCGGTTAAACGCAGTTTAGCATTTTCTGCACGAAGGGCGTCGATCTCGTTGTCGATTTGCGCTCTCGTCATTACGTCCGGCTTGTCGTCCTTTGTCAGCGCGACAACACCTTCGTAAAACGAGCAGAGATGGTGGTACATGGCAACCTCGTTGATGGCCTGGTCCATGCTGTAGTCCATTATCGATTGAGTACGATGATCGGCCATTGATTCCAGTTTCTTCGCCCTGGCTTTATCAATTTCGCCAACGATCGCAGATGCAAACAGGTTCTGGTAGAACTCGGCCTTGATGCCGGTACCGCCAAATCCGACGATTGCTGATGACGCGGACAAGGCAGTTTTGGTTGTTACAGGTGTAAATACGGCCGACAGACTCGACAAAACGTTGTTGGCCAAATCAAAACCAAAGTTGAGAGAAGCGGAATTCGCCAAAATAGAACCCTGATGAACATGACAGACTACGTCTGAGCGCCGAATTATCAAATCCTGAAGGTTGTTTCGCATCTGCTTTGGATTATCTGTGGGACCTGGATTAACAGAGGCAGCGAGAACCTTCCTGTAAGCAGGTACGTTGCACTGGATATCATCCTCTTCACCATCTGTCATTTTTGGGGGATTGAACTTGTCATTCTCGAAGCACAGGGTGCTCAGGTCCAGTGGGCCGGGATCGTCATAACCCGTCGATGGAAAATCAGCATCAGGTACGGCCGCAGCATTGACAATGTAGTGCTCTCGTATTTGACCGCATCCACTCAGCAAACCAATCAATATAAACGCTGCGCCAAATCGATGGGCAAACGATAACACCCGAGTTTCGTTTAGGTTGACTGAATTCATGTTCCCCTCCCGTGTCAGATTTATATGTAACCTGTGAGGGTATCGTAACAATATAATTCTATTTATGAGAGTCGCATTTTAAAGATTTAGCCCTGGGTGAGAAAACCCTTTGTTGCGGCAGTTATTGACCAAGCCGTAGTTAGGAGTGATTATGTTTCAGGCGTACCAGGAACTGGCGGCCACGAACCCACCGAGTAGGATGGTGCCCACGCCGATGGTGCCCTGCAAAACCCAGTTCCCCCAGGTCAGGTAACGCGACGACCAGGCCAGTGGCACGGCGATAATCACCGACAACAGCGCCATGCCCAGCACAGAGCCCACACCGAACAGCGCGATATACAGCAGCCCTGTCCACGGTGAACTGGCGGTGCCGGCGGTCAGCAGGATGAGCGCGGCGGAACCCGCCATGCCATGCATGAGGCCAACAACCAGCATGCGCCCCCTGGCCGGTTTTTTGTGCCGGTGCTGATGCTGGTTCACATTGTGTGTTTTTTCACCCTTGTGGGAGTGAGCGTGTAGATGCCGCTCGCCGTCATCATGACGGTGGATGTGAAAATGGATACGGTCATTGTAGAGACGGCGCAGCACATCCGAACCCAGCACGATCAGCATGATACCCACGGCAAATTCCAGCCACAGGGACCAGTCATAGACCCGGAATGCCTCGGTCATGATGGCAAGGGCACCAAATACAAACAGGGCGGACGCGTGGCCCGCGCCCCAGATGGCGCCCATTTTGATGGAGTCACGCATGGACCGGCTGCCTGAAACCATGCTGGCGACGGCGGCCAGATGGTCGGCCTCAAGGGCATGTTTCATGCCAATGAGAAATCCAAGGAACAGAAATGACGACATGGGTTTTTCGTGCCTGCTGACCGGTAAGGGCCTTTGTTATGATGGGCTTTGCGGGGCGCGTCTAACGGAATCTGAATCATAACGGGTGAATCCTGTCGCTTTGTTCCTGCGGCGAAATTTGTTATGCTTGATCCGACTATTGCGTGGACCATACAGCAATGCCAGATAGCTATGACAGACGACTCAACAACTGATCCTGACATTCACCTCGCTGGTGCATTCTATGCATCCGGCCAGCAGGAAATGGGTCTGTTGCGCAGCTTTGCCGACGAGGTCGCAGCCAACGGCTGGCGCGTGGGCGGCATTGTCCAGGAACTGCTGGTGGACGAAAACGGTGTGACCCAGGGCCTCGACGGTATTGCGCTGGATACGGGCGAACGCATCGCCATCAACCGGCCGACGGAATCTGATCGCCTCAACCATTCCTGTTCATTGGACAAGTCGGCACTGGCGGAGGCCAGCAGCGCGGTTGACCGGGCTATTCGTGCCGGCGTTGATCTGATCGTCATCGAGAAATTTGGTGAACAGGAACAGAAGGGCGATGGTCTGGCTCACGATATCCTGCATGCCGTATCCGAAGGAATCCCCACGCTGGTGGCCGTGCCCGACGGCGTGCGCGAGCGCTGGAATGAATTCAGCGGATGCCTGGGCGCGGAACTGGGATTTGCCACAACCGCGTTCGAGGACTGGTGGCAGTCTGTCAGACCGGGCCGCTAGTTTGGCCTGATCCGCAAAGCTGGGAAATGATCAAAGAATTCTTGCAGCGCATGTTTTTGCGGACGTGTAAAACGTGCGTGGCAAATCACGGCTAGAGATTGTCAGGTATCTGAACCTTAGCGGGCCAAGGTTAGCGTCGTATTGAAAGTCGTGTGATGAGCCTATGCAGACTTATATTGAATTGGTGTTGCCGGGCACAACTGCGGGCATTCAATGCATAATGGCATACCTTGAATGTGTTTTCTCACAGTATAACCACGTTCAACGTACCCATTTGTCGAGTGACTCTCTTTGAATTTCTGCTGAATGCGCGCTATTATCGGGTATGGACCGAATTGAACAGTTGGGTAGGGAACGCGTCGCTGAACATCGGCGCATTTTAGAGAATGCATCCAACTCTTCTACACCATTAGAACAGCCCCGTGCCGAACGATTTATCAGGGATACGGTCGAGTTGTCAGATGACGGTCAGAAAATCATCAATCTGTCTCGTGGTGCTGAACTGGCTGACGAGGTCCGCAACAAGCCCGTTGATAAGGATTTTGCCTCCTTTCTTACCGACGCCATGGCGGATGTGAAACGTGTTTCACAGATTTTCAGCGGGACAATACGATCCGTGTTTTCATTCTATCGATAGCCACTGCACCACCGCATTCAGCGTGTACAAATACACTGCCCGCACATGGCTATCAGCACACTTGTCCGCTTTGAGCCGAACTCGACTGTTTCCGGAAGGATACCTGATTTATTCATGTGCCCGGCGGGCGGGATTCTGTTGAGCCAGACCACGCTGTTGCTCTGCCGTACAAGTATACTTCATTGCGGTTATAGAAAATTCGGCGCGATGGGAGGATACAGGCGTCAACGCAACCGCAAATTCGACCACTGTTGGGACACCGAGATATGAATGAAATGAGCCAGGTTACCGAGAGCCGTTTTCGTCGCCGCAACCCGGATGGCAATACAGAGCCGCTGACCGACTGGGGTATCAACAGCGAGTACGGCACCCTGCGTGACGTACTGCTGGGACCGGCTGAGACCTTCCGCTGGATGACGTCTGAAAATGCCCAGTGGAGTTCCGTGGTGCGGGCTTCCGTGCGCGATGGCATCGAGTTCGACCATCAGGTCGCCATGCGCCAGCACCGCGAAATGGTGGAAGCCTATGAGGAAGCCGGCGTCACCGTCCATCAGCACCCGGCCCAGGAAGAGCTGTGTTATCAGGTCTATGCCCGCGACAGCAGCTTCATGACCCCGTGGGGTGCGGTCATTACCCAGATGGCAAACCCGCGCCGTCGCGGTGAATACTCAGCCGCCCTGCGGTTCTACGAGTCCCGCAATATTCCCATCTATGACATGGTCTCGGCGGGCAACTTCGAGGGCGGTGACTTCAACATCATCGAGCCCGGCGCTGTCATGGTCGGTTATACCGGCCTGCGTTGCGAGGAAGTCTCGGCCCGCCAGATCGCCGGATGGATGGAAAAAGAAGGCTGGGAAGTCCACTACGCGCCCATCGACAACTTCTATGTGCACATCGACCTCATGGTCTGCATGATTGCGCCCAAGCTGGCCGCCGTGTGTCTCGACACCACGCCGGATCACATCGTTAGCTGGCTCAAGGGCAAAAAGATCGAAATCATTCCGGTCAGCTTCAAGGATACCATGGCGCTGGGTTGCAACGTGGTATCCCTCGGAGATGAACGGGTGATCGCGCCTGAATCCAGCAAGGATCTGGTATCCAAACTGCGCGCCAATGGCTTCAAGGTGTATGACCCTGATATGTCCATGTTCCTGAACGCGGGTGGCGGTGTGCACTGCATGTGTCAGCCCCTGAAGCGGGATATGGTTACGGTCTAGAGCAAAACCCGAGCAAATTGAATCAATTTGTGACGGTGGCTTTGCGTAATATCAATAAGCCAGAGCATTTTCTGTGAACCCAAGTGAACAGATAATGCTCTAGTTTTCTTCGGGTTCCAGAAAGGCGCGGGCGTACTCAATGCGGGTTGCCCGCGTTTTCAGTGGTAATCCTCTCAGCGTTAAAGCCATGAGATGGGGCCCCGCGTAGGCGCACTCCAGTCCCTCCACTGTGTTTGCCCTGAAACCGAAACGGTCATAGTACGCCGGGTCGCCCAGAACAAAGATATCCGTCCATCCGTCGTTCCTGGCGATTTCAATGCCCGTGATGATCAGGTTTGCGGCGACGCCCTGGCGGCGAGACGGTTCAGTTACGGCCACGGGCCCTAACCCGATTGCATGTGGTGGGATCGCCATGCGGGAGAACAGCACGTGGCCAATGATCACATCGTCCTCGCACGCCACCAGAGAAATCTCGATAGCACCATCAGCCCGCAACTGATCGACCAGCCGGGCTTCTTCGGGCCCCGGAAAGGCGTTTCGGTGCAAGTTTCGGATCAAGCCAACGTCGTCCGGTACTTCTGCGCGTATTTTCATTGTCTCAGGGTTTCATTATGGTTGTTTTACCCTACAGGAGATTCCATCCATGTTCTACCGCACAGACCAGCCCCACGGCCTGCCGCACAACCCTTTCAACGCGCTGGTCGTGCCGCGCCCCATCGGCTGGATTTCATCCATCAGTGCCGAGGGCCATGTGAACCTGGCACCCTATTCATTTTTTAACGGTGTGGCCTACAGTCCGCCACAGGTCATGTTTGCCACCAGCGGCCCGCATACGGACGGTGGTCTGAAAGACACCATCGCCAATGTTCAGGAAACCGGCGAGTTCGTGGTCAACATGGCGACCTGGGAACTGCGCTTTGCGGTCAATGATACGTCAACACCCGCGCCCCGTGATGTGGATGAATTCGAGGCCGTTGGACTGGAGAAAGAACCGGCAGAACTGGTCAAACCGCCCCGGGTCAGACAAAGCCCGGTGCATCTGGAATGTGTGTATACACAGACCGTGGAACTTCCCAAAACCGATCCCGACGATGCCAATCTGGTGGTCTTCGGCACAGTCGTCGGTATTCACATCGCTGATCATATTATGGTCGATGGTATGGTTGATCTGAAAAAAGCAGACCCGGTCTCGCGGCTGGGGTACCGTGACTTCGGGCGTGTATCCGACATCTACGCGGTCCCTCGTCCGGGCTGGCCCATGGCGTAGGGAAAAGAGATGTGGCGTTGAGCGACATAACGTTCCCAACAGACGCCCATGGCTGGGCTGAAATGTTGCCAGCACGTGCGCCGTGCCCGCCGCTTTCCGGCAATCATCGGTTGCCATGGGTTGTTGTTGGCGCTGGTGTGACGGGTCTGGCCTGCGCCCGGCGTCTGACGGACTTGCACCCCTGTGAAGAAATCGTGGTGCTGGATGCACGGCAGGTTGCCCAGGGCGCATCTGGTCGAAACTCCGGCTTTGCCGTGGCCACCAGTCATTTTCCGGGCGAACTGGACCGGGATCAGATTCCTGCATATGAGCGGACCAATCGCATTAACGAAGCGGGTCTGGGTTTCCTGCGCGAGCGCATGAATGACAGTGGTATTGATTGCCAGTGGCGGGAAACGGGTTTTCATCATACCGCCGCAGACACACGTGCCGTGGCGGAGCGCGAAAATTTTCTTCGCTATCTGGATGCGCTTGAGGTTCCCCATAGCGCTCTGACGCGGGATGAATTATCGGAACGGCTTGGCACGTCTTTGTACCGGACAGGCGTCCACGTTCATGCCGGGGCTCTGGTTCAGCCCGCAGCACTGGTGCGTGGACTGGCGGACTCGTTGCCATCAAATGTGAGGTTGCACGAACAATGCCCGGTACTGGAGATCACCAACGGAGCCCCCGTCACCCTGCGTCTTGTCGATGGTTCGATAAAGGCGGACAAGGTCATTCTGGCGACCAACTATGAGGCACCCAAAATGGGGTTCCTGCGCGGCAGGATACTGGGCAGTACACTGTCAGGCAGTTTTACGCGAATACTGAACGACGATGAAATGGCCAGTCTGGGGCAATTGAAAGACTGGGGCGTTCTGTCGCTGCACGGCGGCGGTGCCACCATCCGCCTGACCACGGACCGGCGCATCAGCCTGCGCAATACGGCGGAGTATCATGGCGGCATTCTGCTGTCGGACGCACAACTGGCACAACGACAGTCCGGTCACCGCGCCGCTTTCGAAAAACGGTTCCCGCAACTGGCCCATGTTCCCTTCGAGTTTTCATGGTCCGGCGTGGAAGGCATCAGCCGCAACAGCACCAACTTTTTCGGTCGCCAGCGGGGCGACGTATATCTTGCGGGTGGATACAACGGATCCGGCCTTAGCCGGGGAACCGCCTTCGGCACCGCCATTGCGGATTATGCCAGCGGCGGACAGTCAACGT
>JAJFID010000323.1 GCA_021775325.1 Rhodospirillales bacterium | reverse complement strand
GAAAGTTCACTATCGCTGGGAAGTCGACGTATCGGCCAACGTCGAGTTTCAACTGCAGAATATTGTCGCAGAACTCAAAAGTAAAAAAGACGCCGGGATGTTGTTCCTGGCGCTTGATGAGGATCACGGAGCCCGTCTGCTTACGATGCTGCGCGATGCAAGGATCAGAAACCCCATCATCGGTCCAAATACGCTGGGCACGCAAACATTTCTGGATACCATCGCCGATCTGGGCGGCGACAGTGAAGCTATAGGTCGATACTCGGACAGGATGCTGGTCTCTGTGCCGTTGTTGTTTGACACGGCAAATGAGGTCGCCCAGAATTTCAAGAACGGCTTCATCGACAAATATGAGGAATCCCCGGACTGGGTTGCGGCTCACGCCTATGATTCGGCCCACGTTATTGTTGAAGTCATCAAGAAACTTGTTGGCAAGAACATCGTTGTTGAGGCCGGCGAGGGCCGCAAAGCCGTCCGTGCGGGGATCGCCTGGATAACAGAGATTGAAGATGCCATCACGGGCGTAACGGGTTCGATCTATTTTGATCTTAACGGCGAGGCGCAAAAACCCGTGTTTGTGGGTGTGTATAACGGTGCTGATATCATTTCTGCGCTGACACAACTGCAACCCATCAAGGTCGCAGGCGCTCAGAATTATATTGAAGAGTTGAAAAAGGGCCGAGTTCTCTACGTCAATGACCGGTTCATGTACAAGACCAACGTGGTGTACACAGGGGTTCAGATCAATGAAGTCTCGGAACTGGATCGGGAACTCAATGAGTACCTGCTGGATTTTGCCATCTGGTTCCGATACCGCGGCGAGTTCAATCCTCAGGACATCGAATTTGCAAATGCGGCGGAGCCTATTGATCTGGGTGAAGCAATCGATGAGAACCAGTTAGGCGATCTGAAGTATCGACTGTACCGGGTTCAGGGCAAATTCCAGTTCAATTTCTCCGACACAAAACGGGAATATGGCCATCACCTTGTAGGCGTCGCATTCACCCATAGCGAGTTGAACAAGAACAATCTCCAGTATGTGGTCGACGTGTTGGGTGTGGGACTGAATACTGGTGAAACCTATCAGGACAAACTGGAGAAGGTCGATCCTCTGGACCCTGCGACGGGCTGGGTTGTTGACCGGGCCTGGATTTCACAGGATATCGTTGGCCGAGGCACCATGGGCAATCCGGATTACGTAGGGTTTGCTGCGGCCGAACCTGATTTCTCCGAAATTTCCGTAGGCATTGTCGTCAAACGCGGCGAAATCAACATGAAGGATTTCATCCCCGGCGACTGGTTTATCTATATTTGCATATTCGCGCTGATTGGCAGCGTATTTGCCGTCGGTATGGACCGACGGGACCGTGGACGGTTCTGGACAGTTCAGTCATGGGCCCTGCGGGTTGTTTCGTGGCCGTTCTTGCTGTTGTCGATGGGTAATCTGTTGCTGGACTTTGCTGTTCAGAACCTACCCGACCACTACATCGGCATTATCACACTCACCTATGCGACTCTATGGTGGATTGTTCCGGCCCGTTTGCTCGGCATGGCGATTCATCGTTTTCTGTGGGTGCCTCTGGAAGATCACACCGAGCGTACAATTCCTAATGTGATCAGGGTATTTGTCTCCGTCACCATCTACGCGTTTGCGGGCTGTGGCGTCGTCGCCTTTGTGTTCGATCAGGCCTTGACCAGTATTCTGGCATCAACCGGTTTGCTGGCCATGATTATCGGCCTGGCCGTTCAGTCCAATATCTCGAATATTTTCTCCGGCATTGTGATCAACATGGAGCGTCCGTTTAACGTTGGTGACTGGGTCCAGATCGGCGATCTTGACGAGGGCAGGGTGGTTGATATCACGTGGCGTACGGTTCGGATCAAGGTCCGCAATGGTTATGTTCTGAGCCTACCCAACGGACAGGTTTCCGAAGCGCAGATTCACAACTTCAGCTCGTTCGATTCTGTTCGCCTGGAAGTGCCTTTTTATCTGGATGTGAAGTACCCGTTTGTTCAAACCAGCGAGATCATGGAGCAGGGACTGGCAAAGGCGCCTCAGATCGTGGATATGCCACCGCGAGAGGTTCGTTTCAAGGGTGCCCGCTGGGACTTTGCCTGGATTGCTGAGTATGAAATACAGTTCTGGATCAATCATTATGGTCGCAAGGAAGAAATCGCCGAAGCCGCCATGATTTGCGTGTGGGAAGAACTTCGGGCGCATGGCATCGAACTGCACGTTCCCAATGGCGACGATCCAGCGATCACCGGTCCTGTCCCATCACTTCCGGCACCTGACGACGATGTCGTAGAACCGGAACCAGCCTGACAAAACTGACGTCTGGTTGCGGCAATAATCTGATTCGACCCCTTGATATGACGAACCACTGAGAGAACCTGAAAATGGAAAAGAATATCAAACGACGGAATTTTCTGACTGGTGCTGCGGGTGCAACCCTGGCTGCCGGGACGTTGGCGACACCGGCTATTGCCTCGGGCATGCGCGAACTGAAAATGGTCACGACATGGCCGAAGAATTTCCCCGGACTGGGCACCGGTGCCCAGCGGTTGGCCGACGATATCACGGCTATGACCAATGGCGAACTCACCGTCAAACTGTACGCTGCAGGTGAACTGGTGCCGCCGTTTGAGAGCTTTGATGCGGTTTCGGGCGGCAGTGCGGATATGTACCACGGTGCTGATTACTACTGGCAGGGAAAATCCAAGGCCTATAATTTTTTCACGGCCGTGCCGTTTGGCCTTACAGCCAATGAGATGGATGCCTGGCTGCATTGGGGTGGTGGTCAGGAATTGTGGGACGAGTTGGGCGCCGGGTTTGGTATCAAACATCTGGCGGCTGGCAATACGGGCGTGCAGATGGGTGGCTGGTTCAACAAGGAAATCAACACACTTGAGGATTACAAGGGCCTTAAGATGCGCATGCCGGGTCTGGGTGGCGAGGTCTTGCGTCGTATCGGTGCCGCTGCTGTGACCCTGCCGGGCGGTGAGATTTTCCCATCACTGCAGTCCGGTGCCATCGATGCCACCGAATGGGTTGGTCCCTGGAATGATCTGGCATTCGGTTTCTACAAGATCACAAAATATTATTATTATCCCGGTTTCCATGAACCCGGATCCACACTGTGTTGCGGTATTAATTCAAAAGTCTGGGAAGGCCTGAGCGGTTCTCATCAGGCTGCCGTGAAAGCTGCGGCCCATGCCGAGAACAATCGCATGTTGGCCGAATTCAATGCCAAGAACGGTGATTCACTGGACACGCTGATCAATGAACACGGGGTCGATTATCGCAAGGTCGACAATAGTATCCTGCAGGCAATTGGCGAAGCCTCGGCATCTGTCATGGCCGAGGTTGGACAGTCAGACGATATCACAGCGAAAATCTACAAGAACTTCCGCGAGTTCCGCCGCAAGGTTCTGCGCTGGACGGCCTTGTCTGAAACAGCCTATGCCAACGCACGAAATCTGCCATTCGATTATTGATGGTATCGCTGAACTCAGGCCGGGATATCAACGGTCCAGCCTGGTCACCTGAATTGCGGCACTTTTCATGCAGAAACTCAGCCAACGAATTGATAGGTTGAACGACCTCATCGGGCGTTATGCTGCCTGGTGTGCCATCGCGCTTGTGCTGCTGCAGTTTACGGTCGTCGTGCTGCGTTATGTGTTTGGTGTTGGTGTCATCATGATGCAGGAGGGCGTGATCTACCTGCATGCGGCCCTTTTCCTGTTAGGCGGCGCGTACACCCTGCAATATGGCGGCCACGTCCGTGTGGATGTTTTCTACCGTGAAGCCAAACCCCGGACCAAAGCAATGGTCGATATTTTTGGTGCCATCGTGTTTCTGCTGCCAGTGTGTATTCTTATCCTGTGGTACTCGTGGCCCTACGTTGCCAATTCATGGCGGGTGCTTGAGGGATCACGTGAGACCAGCGGCATTCAGGCGGTCTTCCTGCTCAAGAGTTTGATCCTGGTGTTTGCGGCGCTGATGGCGCTGCAGGGCATTTCCATGATTTTACACAACATCCTCCGTCTGCGTGGCGTCACTGTAGAGCATGATTCCCGAAAACCCGATTCTCCTGAATTCGGACCTTGATGGATATGGAGTTCATCAACCGCGAATCGCTGGATGTGATGATGTTTGCCTCGCTCTGTGGCCTGCTTCTTTTGGGGTTCCCTGTGGCGTTTTCACTGGCCGGTACAGGGTTGGTTTTTGCCGGTATTGCATGGACCATGGGTCTGTTTGACATGAGTCTGTTTGGCGCGTTGCCGTCACGGATTTTCGGTAACTCCATGACCAATGAGGTTCTGGTTGCGGTTCCCTTGTTCATTTTCATGGGGGTGGTGCTGGAACGCTCCCGTGTGGCCGAAGAACTGCTGGATACCATGGGTCGGATTTTTGGATCATTGCGCGGTGGTCTCGGGCTTTCCGTGACTATCGTTGGCGCCCTGCTCGCGGCTTCCACAGGAATTGTTGGCGCAACGGTTGTCACCATGGGGCTGCTGTCCCTGCCGACTATGTTGCGTCGCGGGTATGCGCCGTCGCTGGCCTGTGGTTCCATCTGCGCGGCGGGCACGCTGGGACAGATAATTCCTCCTTCCATTGTGTTGGTTTTGCTGGGCGACCAGATATCAAACGCCTACGTCGAGGCCCAACGTGCGGTCGGAAACTGGTCGCCGGAACCCGTTTCCGTGGGTGATCTGTTCGCCGGTGCGCTTTTCCCTGGTCTGTTGCTGGTCGGACTTTACATGGCTTATCAAATGATGACGGCGTGGTGGAAACCGGACTCATCACCCGCGATCCCGTCAGATGAACTGGAAACCGGCGACCTGTTCTGGCGCGTTCTTCATGCCTTGATTCCACCGATTGTCCTGATCATCAGTGTGCTGGGATCCATTCTGGCAGGTATAGCCACGCCGACCGAAGCCGCCGCTGTTGGTGCCCTGGGTGCCGTATTGCTGGGTGGTCTGCGCGTTGACGAACAACACGGCAGTCCGATCTATGTCGCCGCCTGTGCGCTGGTTGTTATGCTGGTGCTGGCCAATTCCATGGACCTACGCATTACCCGCAACGAGATACCCGCCGATGATCTCGCAGCAATCGTGGTTGCAATTCTGGCGTCATTGATTCTGGCGTGGGGCACCTGGATTGCGTTGCTGCGCATATACGCGGCCAGGGTCCCGGGCACGGGCAACAGCGTATTGGTCGAGGTCATGCGGACAACCATGCAGGTCTCATCCATGGTTTTTGTCATCCTCATTGGAGCCTCGGTTTTCTCACTGGTGTTCCGGGGCCTCGGTGGCGACGATATGGTCCATGAATTCCTGAAGGACCTGCCCGGTGGCGTGTTCGGCGCTGTGCTGCTGGTCATGGTGGTGATGTTTTTCCTGGGGTTCTTTCTCGATTTTATCGAGATCACGTTTGTGGTCGTGCCGATTGTGGCACCGGTACTGTTACAGATGGACATAAATCCAGTCTGGCTTGGTATCATGATGGCCATGAACCTGCAGACGTCGTTTCTGACACCGCCGTTTGGATTTGCACTGTTTTACCTGCGTGGTGTTGCACCCGATACAGTGACAACCATGGATATCTACAAGGGCGTGATACCGTTTGTATTGATACAGATTCTGGGCCTCGTCATTCTCAGCCTGTTCCCGGTCATGGCCACATGGCTGCCGAAAATTATCTTCGGCTGATCCGGGCTATTCCCGAAACTTTGGATTGCTGACAGACAATTCCTGGCGCAGCGCGTTTATCATATCGTCCAGTAACTGCGGATGTGTTTGTTCCGATATGGTGCCGGATCTCAGGTCATCGGCGAACTGCTGCCAGTTGGCATCTGAATCATGTCCGTAAACGGCGTGCAGTAATTCCTGTTCTGCCCGATCTTCAACACCGGCGGACTGACGTTGAGCGATAGCCATAGCGTTGCCGATCATGGCGGCCAGGTAGCGTTTGTCCGGCGACACTTGGGGCAGGATGTCCGCAACAAAGGCTTCGCGTGCAATCTCCAGTAATTCTTGAGTGTCCGGGTTTTTGAACATCAGCGCTGCATTCCCTGTATGAGATTTAACATATCGATTTCCATCTCCGGCACGATCCGGGGCGTCAGAGCCAGTTCGAGTGATCGTTCCTCGCCGGACAGATGCCGGAAGCCCTGCAACAATGCAATGACGGCCCACCGCATGGCACCCATGATTTCCCAGTATGGTGCGTCAGTGATGTCAACCGGGTGTGACGTTGCGCCGTTGTAACCATCGTAGAAGGCCGCACGGGGCGCGATGCCGCCTGCTTCCTTGTCATTCTCGCCGAACCGCCAGCACTTGGCGCAAAAGTATCCCAGGTCCTCGCGCGGATCGCCCCAATCTGCAATCTCCCAGTCCAGAATGCCCACAAGTTTGCCATCCTTGATCATGTAGTTACCGGTACGGAAATCGCTGTGTACCAGCGTGTAGCGCTGTGCTCGTGGCTGGTTGCGCGACAACCAGGATAAAACAAATTCCAGTACTGGATGCCGGTCAGGCAATTTGTCCAGTTGGGCGCGATACATGGCGATGCGTCGGTTGACGGGTGTGTCGTCCGACAGGGGAATGAAGCCAAGTTCATCACAAGGCGGGCTGATGGTGTGTAACCTTGCCAGCATGGCACCAATATCGTGGGCAAGATCAGGGCCGAAGTTTTCAACATCGGGATTGCGGACAACCCTGCGGCCCCCGGCGAGCCCGTCCAGAAAGGACAGAACAAGAAACGGCGCGCCGATAACGGATGGATCCATACAGATCGCGAGCGGTTTCGGCACGCACACACCGGCGTCCCAGGCGGCTTGAATGATGGCGAATTCGTGATTCTTGGGCCAACTGCCGATGAGCGGCGACGGTGGTTGTTTACGCAGCGCCCAGCGATGGGTTCCATGCCACCTTCCGCCGTCGACACTGACGCTCAGTGACCAGTTCTCCTGAACGGCACCGCCTTCCAGCACACAGATATCATCCACGGCCAGGCCCCTGGCGTGAAACGCATTCTGAAGCCAGCCAGCCAGGCGACCTGTGGTGTCAGCATCAATCACGTGCGTTAATCCGTTCAAGCGCCCCATTTCCAGAAATCGTCACCCTGGGTAAACAGTTCGCGGGCGATGACCATTTTGTGGACCTCGGAAGCGCCATCCAGAATTCTGCCCTGTCGCGCATAACGGTACATCCATTCCAGCAGGGTATCCTTGCTGTAACCTTTGGCTCCGCATACCTGAATGGCCGTATCGACGGCATGAGAGAGGGCTTCGGATACGTAGACCTTGGCTGCCGAAACTTCTTTCTTGGCAAAACTGCCCTGATCCAGTTTCCAGGCCGCATCCATGACCAGCATACGGCAGATTTGCAAGCGCATGGCGGCGTCGCCCATCATCAACTGAATGCTCTCTCGTTCAATCAGTTTCGATCCAAACGCCTCGCGCTCGCGGATATAGTCTGTCCCGATCTCCAGCGCACGCCGCGCCATGCCGGTCCAGCGCATACAATGTGTCAGTCTCGCCATGGCCAGTCGCGTCTGCACAACTTTCATGCCGTGGCCGACCTCGGACAAGCGGTCCTCATCGGCAATTTCGAGTCCGTCAAATTTCAATTCGCAATGACCGCCATGTTCCTCCGGTCCCATGATGGGGATACGGCGGACGAACTCCCAACCCGGTTGGTCCTTGTGATACAGAAACGTGGTCAGTCCCCGGCGGGGATCGTCGGATGTCCGTGCCAGCAGAATAAAATGAGATGCGCCTTCGCCACCGGTAATGAACCACTTTTGGCCGTTGATGATCCATTTATCGCCTTTCCTGGTCGCGGTAGTTTTCATCATGCCGGATGGGTCGGAACCGGAGCCCGGTGCCGGTTCCGTCATGACGATGCACGAACGCAACGAACCGTCGATGATGGGTTGCAGCCACTTGTCTTTCTGGGACTCGGTAGCAAGCTTGTGCAAGGTCCACATATTACCGTCTTCGGGGGCTGCTGCATTAAAACAAACCGGACCGAAGATCGATCTGTTCATTTCCTGATACAGGACCGCGATGTCGACCAGACCAAGCCCCATACCGCCCCGTTCCACGGGCATGGTCAACGACCAGATACCCATGGCTTTTGTTTCCCGGCGTAAGTCTTCCAGTAAATCAAGATTGACGTTTTCGAATTCGTCGTATGATGCTGGGTCACTTTCCAGCGGGATCAGCCGCTGATCAACGAAGTCGCGGATGCTGGCGCGTAACGCTTCAATATGGGGGGGAATGGAAAAATCCATATCAGGTCCTTGTTGTCAGATTGACAGACGTTTTCTGGCCGCGATGTATTCGCGTTCCAGACGCTCAACAATTATGGCGGTCGGTTCAATGTCATTGATTGTACCGATCCCGTGCCCGGCGCTCCAGATATCTCGCCAGGCTCTGGGGCCGTCGGTTTTTTCCTCGGCCAAATCCATTGTCGGTTTTGAGAGGGACTCCAGCGTCGCCAGATCAAATCCGGCGGCCTCGATACTGGGTGCCATATAGCTGCCGTGTACACCACTGAAAACCGGGGTGTAGACGATATCCTTTGCCGCACTGTCGCAGATCATCTGTTTGTAGGCACTGTCGACATTGGCCTCGTGCGCTGCCAGAAACCGGCTTCCAAGGTACGCAAAGTCCGCGCCCATAGCCTCGGCTGCCAGAATGGCGTCACCGGTTGAAATTGCCCCGGATAGCGCCAGTGGCCCGTCAAAGAATCGCCGGATTTCGCCAATCAGGGCCATGGGATTGATGGTGCCGGCATGTCCACCAGCCCCGGCTGTCACTGCGATCAGGCCGTCAACGCCCTGTTCCAGCGCTTTTTCGGCAT